>CALJWY010000297.1 GCA_937974465.1 uncultured Lysobacterales bacterium
GCGCTCTGCACTCCTATAATGCGTTCGCCCCAGTGGATTAAATGATTTACTCCCTTTATCTTTTTTCCTCGGTTACTGGGGCCTCCTTTTTCCTTTTTTTATGTTCGCCTTGAGAAGTGGCAACTCATCTTCCTTGCTCAATCAATGGGCGTATTAATCCATGCAACCACATGTCACCCCTGCGCTGTATAACCCTGTAGGCCCGCTTCCCGATTCGTGCCGATGCCCTTCTGGACAAAGCTGATGGCCGGCAAATGCGATTAATACACTCTTTTCCTGTTCAAGGTTGCCTTAACATCTCTAAAGACAGTGTAATATTGGAAACATCGCACTTTGCCATCAGGGGAACTTACAGATGCCAATGACTGCACGCGAGCGTGTACTCGCCGCCATCAACCATGAACAACCCGACCGTATCCCGCTGGTCATCGGGGTTAATAATGCCACCGGCATAAAAATGAAACCTTACCAGGGGATCAAACGCATTGCCGGTATCGAGGCACCGGATAACTACATATATGACTGGCCGGAGTTGGGTACGGCAGAAATTGACGAGGAAACCATGCTTCGTTTGCAGAGCGACGTGCGGGGTGTACTGGACCTTGAGCCCGCGGATATTCTGAAAAACCGTCGCGAACGCGCACCACACAGTGATTGTTTTGATTCCTGGGGTGGCGGGCAAATGGAGGTCGCCCCGGGTGACTGGTTTCCGGGCATCCATCCGTTGGCAGAGGCTCGCACAGTGGAAGACCTGGACAACTACCAGGGTTGGCCCGATATGAGCGACCCAAGCCGTGTCGCCCACGTGCGCGAGACTGCCAGCCGATTGGCCAGGGAGAACGAGTTTGCCATCATGGCAACACCCTGGCTGTTGTTTCCGTTTGAACGTGCCCATGCCATGCAAGGGATGGAGACTTTTCTGCTTAACATGGCCATGGACCCGGATTTTGCGCGGGTTTTCCTGGAGAGAATTACCGAACAGTGCAAGCTGTTAATGGGACATTTCCTGGAAGAACTGGATGACAACGTTGATATCATCAAGATCGGCGATGACCTGGGAATGCAGAAAGGCCTGATGATTTCGCCGCAGATGTACCGTGACATTATCAAGCCCGTGCATGCCGATTTCATCGATTTCATCAAATCCCGAACCAGCGCCAAGGTGCTGTTTCATTCCTGTGGTGACGTGGCGCCGTTGATTGGCGATTTTATTGATATCGGCGTCGACATCCTGAACCCAATTCAGACCTCGGCCGGGTCGATTTCCGACCTGCCTGCACTCAAGAAGCAATATGGGAAGAACATTGTTTTTTGTGGCGCCATCGACACCCACCGTATTCTGCCCTTTGGAAGTGTCATGGACGTGCGCGAAGAGGTTAAACGCGTGATGCAGATACTTGGGCCGGGTGGCGGTTTCATGTGTGGTGCCGTGCACACGATCATGAACGATGTGCCACCGGAAAATGTGCTGGCCATGGTGGATGCGGTAAAAGAGTTTGGCGAGTATCCCCGGTAGCCCGGAATCGGTGTAAGGCCGCCCAACCGAAAACAAAACTGTCTCAGACTCACCTAATTCCTGTGAAGTCTGGAATTTTGTGTGCTTCTCTGCTTGAGACCCTGGTTGTCAAAGACCACCCTCGGTGGCCTGCCAGCCGCCCTGATCATCCTGGCGATAGGCCTGACGCTGTGTAAATGGTTAAGAAACCCCAGCCTGTTGTGCTTACCCATGTTTTTTTGTTTAGCCGTCTATCGGGCTCAGGAGGCCGGAATATTTGACTCCGGACAACAGCGCCATTTCACGGTGCCAGGTTGCCAGGTCACCATTATTAAACTGGCATAGGTGGCTGTGTCCGCAGGCCCGTGCCATTACCTGCATCAGTTCAACACTGGCACCAAAAAAATTACCCAGCTGAACGGATGCTTTTTCAATATCCAGTTTTTTACGTAATTCCGGTTTTTGCGTTGCAATACCTGTCGGGCAGTTATTGGAATTACACATCCTGGCAGCGACACAGCCAATGGCTTGCATGGCACTATTTGATAAAGCAACACCGTCAGCCCCGAGGGCCAGTGCCTTGACAAAATCGATGGGTACACGCAGCCCACCGGTAATAATCAGCGTTACCCGACCGCTTGCGCCCTGCTGATCAAGAAACCGGCGAGCCCTGGCCAGTGCCGGAATCGTTGGAACACTGATATGGTCGCGGAACATTTCAGGTGCGGCACCGGTACCACCGCCACGGCCATCGAGAATGATGTAATCCGCCGAGGCATCCAGGGCAAACTGCATGTCCCGTTCAATGTGGTTGGCACTCAGTTTGAAACCGATGGGAATTCCACCGGTGATTTCCCTGACACGGTCAGCGAAACGCTGAAAATCCGCCACCGAGGAGATATCACGAAAAGTCGGCGGGGATACAGCCGGCTGACCTTCGGGAATTCCCCTGACCTCGGAAATTTTACCCCTGTTCTTGCTGCCTGGCAGATGTCCTCCTGTGCCGGTTTTGGCACCCTGCCCGCCTTTAAAATGAAAGGCCTGCACATTCGCTAACAGTTCTTCTTTATAACCAAACCCAGCGCTGGCATATTCGTAAAAGTAGCGTGAGTTTTCAGCCTGTTCCTCAGGCAGCATACCGCCCTCACCCGAGCAGATACCGGTACCTGCAAGCTCGGCACCCCGGGCCAGGGAAATTTTCGCTTCCTCTGACAAGGCCCCAAAACTCATATCGGATACCATCAGGGGAATACTCAAGCGCAACGGCTTTTTCGCTTCCGGCCCCACGATCAGCTCCGTGCCGACATTCTGATCTTCCATTAATGGCTTGGTTGCCATTTGCGCCGCCATGATCTGGATATCGTCCCAGTGTGGCAGCTGATTACGCGGCACGCCCATGGATGTCATCGGGCCATGGTGACCCAGCTTTGCCAGGCCTTCCTTGGCAAGTTGGTGAACAAAAGCGACCGTTGGCTCTTCCGGCGTGGGGATCGCTACCGGTAATTCAGATACCGTTGCTTTAACCCCCGGCCCCTCCTGACCTACCTGGTCTGCAGAGAACTGTTTATGCGATCCATCACAAAAAGGCGCATTGCCAGTGTGCTTGCATGCACATAAAAACGCCTCACCACCCTCATTGGCTGTGAACGCCTTGGGCTTGAACGACGTTCCCACGTGCGACCCATCACAAAATGGCTGGCTTTCTGAACGGCCGCATACACAGAAGTGATATTCCGTATCTTTATCAAGGTCGACTTTCACGGGTTTGTTATTGGAAATAATAGGGTTGGTCATTTGATTCTCGCTAACTGATGAAGGCGGTTTCGTACATTCAATGATAAAGCCGATCGCGGCTATTTATCAGGCTGTATCAAATTTTCTCACGATCATGTGGCTTGGACAGATCCAGCTCAGGTCCGACAGGCACAACACCGCTTGGGTTTATGGTCGTATGGCTGACGTAATAATGATGCTTGATATGGTGCATATTAATGGTATCTGCCACATTCTCGTACTGATACAGTTCCCGGGTATAGGCCCACAGGTTGGGGTAGTCTTCGAGGCGGCGGATATTGCATTTAAAATGCCCCACGTAAACGGGGTCAAACCGGATCAAGGTGGTGAACAGGCGCCAGTCCGCCTCGGTCAGAACATCACCCAAAAGATAGCGTTGGCCGGACAATCTCTGCTCCAGCCAGTCAAGCGTTTCGAATAGTGGATAAACCGCCTCCTCGTAAGCCTCCTGGGTGGTGGCAAAACCGGACTTGTAGACGCCGTTATTGACATTGGAATAGATACGTTCATTGATTTCATCAATATCTGCGCGCAGGGCCTGGGGGTAATAATCACCCGGCTTCGCACCGATTTCGTCAAATGCGCTGTTCAACATTCGGATGATCTCGGAAGACTCATTCGAGACAATGACATTGGTTTTCCTGTCCCACAGTATCGGTACCGTGACGCGGCCGGAATAGCCCGGATCAGCTGCGGTATAGACCTGGTGTAGGTACCTGGCATGGTTGACCGGGTCAGGAACAACGCCTTCGGTGGAATCAAAGGTCCAGCCATTTTCGGCCATGTACCAATGCACCACCGATACTGTTATATATTCCTCCAGCCCCTTTAGCGAGCGGAATATCATCGTGCGATTCGCCCATGGACATGCCAGTGAAACATACAGGTGATAACGCCCTGCTTCAGCCTTGAAGCCACCTGTTCCAGTCGGACCCGCCGACCCGTCGACAGTAACCCAATTGCGAAACTGCGAGTCGCTGCGAATGAAGCGCCCACCGGCTTTGCTGGTATCGTACCAGCGATCCTGCCATTTTCCGTCGACTAAAAGACCCATTATCTGGTTTCCTTACAAAGTAAATGTGTGATTTAAAACTGTCCGTTTTGATAGTCGGTGAATGCCTGCATGACTTCCGCCTTGGTATTCATGACAAATGGCCCGCCACGGGCGATTGGTTCGTTCAGGGGCTGGCCGGCAACCAGCAGAAAACGGGCCGAGGCATTCGCACTGACGGTGATCTGATCACCCTCCCCCAGGATTCCAAGTTCACGATGGCCCAGATGCTGCCGGCTATCACCGATCAGCAAATTGCCTTCGGTAACAAAGATGAAAGCATTGTCAGAAGCGCCAACCACCTGTTTGAAATCCGCACCCGCAGGCAAGGTGACATCCATATAGGTTGGCTTAACATAGCTGTTTTGAACCGGGCCCCGGGTACCCTCGCTGGTGGTACCGGAAATCACGCGAACAAGCGTGCCGTTTTGTCGTTGTTCAAGCGGCACCCGGTCCGGCGAAAACTCCTGGTATGCCGGCTCTGACATCTTTGCCGCAGCAGGCAAGTTCACCCACAACTGGAAACCCATCAACAGGCCATTTTCCTGTTCCGGCATTTCCGAATGGACTATGCCTTTTCCAGCCGTCATCCACTGCACGCCGCCCGGTTCGATAACACCCTCGTTGCCTGCATTGTCCTTGTGTCGCATGCGACCCGCCAACAGGTAGGTAACGGTCTCAAAACCACGGTGTGGATGGCTTGGAAACCCACCAATATAGTCATGCGGATTATCTGATTCAAAAGCATCCAGCAGCAGAAATGGGTCCAGCACGTTGAGCTCCTGCGAGCCGATGATACGTGTCAGCTTTACCCCATCACCATCGCTTGCAGCGATACCGGACGTTGTTTGTAGCAGTTCCCTGTTGTTCTTCATGGAGTCCTCCACGGTTATGTCTGTTTGTTGAAACGACTGTCCAGAGAAAAAGCACCGCCGCCCATCGCGACGAGCATCAGGAAACCACCGGCTATCGATACGTTTTTCATAAACATGATCATCTGCATCTGGTCGCCGAAATTCGCGTGAAAGAGCAAGGCTGATAACAGGCTGAACCCGGCCAGCAAAAATGCTGCAATTCGCGTGTGCCAGCCAAGCATTATCGCCAGACCACCCAGTAGCTCGAGGGCAATTACCAGGGGCAGCAATGCACCTGGCACTCCCATTGCTTCCATGTAGCCCTGGGTGCCAGCGTAGCCTGAAATTTTGCCAAAACCCGATGTGACAAATACCAGTGCTAAAAAGATACGCCCAACTGGTGCCGCGATTGCCTGTAATTGATTCATATGATTCTCCGTCCATTAAGTTTCCTAGGCAGCCATCTTAATCGTTGTGTATATCCACATAAACAGCAATAATTACAATTCATTGTTAACATAAATAGAACAATCATATGGGACAGCTTGAAGACATGACCGCGTTTGTTCGCATCGTAGAAGCCGGTGGTATTGGCAAAGCAGCGGACCAGTTAGGTATAGCAAAATCGGGCATCAGCCGGCGGTTGGTGGCACTTGAAACCCGTTTAGGCGTGACCTTGATTAACCGCACGACACGCAGTTCGAGCCTGACCAACGTAGGTCGGGAATACTATGAACGGGCAGTCAAACTGATTGGCGACATATCCGAACTGGACGGGCTGGCGGCAGACGAAAGCAAATCGCTGGAGGGCTTGCTTCGCCTGGCAGTGCCCTTGTCGTTTGGGCTGTCGCACCTGTCACCCGCGATTGATATATTTGCACGTGAGCACCCCGGTCTGACAATCAATATAGATTTTTCCGACCGGCATGTAGATCTCGTTGAACAGGGTATTGACCTCGCAATTCGCATCACGGACCTGGGCGACTCCAGCTTAAAGGCACGTCGCATCTGCCCTGTTCATCTGAGCTTGTGCGCAAGTCCTTCTTACCTGGAAATGCACGGTACGCCAAGCAAACCGGAGGATCTCCAAGATCACCAGGTGCTCGGTTATAGCCTCGCAAGTGGCAACAAAATCAGGCTTGTGAATCCGCAGGGCCATGAACGGTTGATCCAAACATCAACAAGTATGGCAGCCAACAACGGGGATTTCCTGCATGCCATGGCAATTGCCGGTCACGGTATTGCGATACTGCCGACGTTCATTATCTGGGAATCCCTGGCCACACAGACCCTGGTTCCGGTATTGCAGCCATATGCCCCGCCGAGCCTTAACGCCTGGGCTGTTTACCCGGGAACACGCTACCTTTCACACCGCGCGCGGCTGTTTATAGACTTTTTAGTGGAACGTTTTGGTGATACGCCCTATTGGGATGAATGCCGCCAGCGTTAGGGGCTACCGTTCTGCTGTTGACAGTACCCCAGGCGTGCTGAAGCTCTGGATACGCGGTTTCTCCGCAACCAGGTGAACATCACTGATGACGCGCTCCAGGAACCCGCCTTCGCAATAGCAAAGATAGAACTCCCACATACGGACAAATTCCTCGCTGTAGCCCAATGCAGAAACCTCGTTGATCTTACTGAAGAAATTTCCCCGCCAGTGGTTCAAGGTCATTGCATAGTCAAGACCAATGTCTTCCACTCCCGTTATCAGCATGTCACTCACCTTAACAATGGTGGCCGCCATAACAGTCAGGCTTGGCAGGCAACTGCCCGGGAAAATATAGCGCTGGATAAAATCGATATTGCGTTGTGAATAAGCATATTGCTGATCGGCTATGGTGATGGCCTGAATCAACATCCGACCACCTGGCTTTAGAAGCTGGCTGCATTGGCGGAAATAGGTGTCGTACTGGCTGCTGCCAATTGCTTCAATCATTTCAAGAGAAACCAATTTATCGTAGCGTCCTTCAAGATCACGATAATCTTCCAGCAAAAGTTCAACCCTGTCCTCCAGCCCTGCCTCGATAACGCGTTCGCAGGCCATCTCGTACTGCTGTTTTGAAATGGTCGTGGTGGTCACACGACAGCCGTATTTCTTTGCAGCATGAATTGCAAACCCACCCCAGCCTGTGCCTATTTCGACTACATGGTCTTCCGGTCCGAGTTCGAGTTTTTCGCAGACCACGTCAAGGCGATGCTGCTGCGCTTCAGCCAGGCTTTGATCATGCCGCTCAAACATGGCCGCCGAGTACATCATCGACTTATCCAGCCAAAGTGAGAAAAAGTCATTACCCAGGTCATAGTGTGCCGAAATATTGCGGCGCGCACCTTCCCTGGTATTCCGGTTGAACCAGTGAAACAGCTTTTGCAGTGGCCGGGTTAAACGTGCGCTGCCTTTTTCCATGTCATCCAGCACGTGACGATTTTTTACCAGTATACGGACCAGGTTGACCAGTTCCTCACAGCGCCAGGAACCCTGCATATATGCCTCACCGGCGCCAATTGAGCCACCAAATGCGATATCGGCATAGAAGGAAGCGTTCAATACCTCGATGCTGGCGACCAGTTCTGCCTCATCTTCTGGCTGCCCGAACCTTGTTGTGAAACTACCATCGGTCAGATTAATGCAACCGGTATCGATACGCTGCAGATGCTTGAGTACCAGTTTGCGTGCAAGTTGGGCAAACATACCCGGCTTGAGTGTGCCTGCCAGGTGCTTTTCTGATGCCAGACTTACGGATTTCATATCTGTTTCCTTTCTATCGCAAAGTTTTTTCAGGATGATCGTGAACCGGGACCTTTTTCAGCCACAAGCGCAGCGCCTGCCAGTGAATCGCAATAATAACCCTCAGGGTCATAAATGGGTAAGCCAGTAATACACGAGCGAGTGACCAGGAATCAATCTCGGTACGCTGCAGATTCAACGTCGCATCAAATATTTTTTCATTATTCCGGGAATTTTGCATATGCACATTCAGGCTCTCTCCCGGGCTGGAAAATCGCCAGTCATAGGCAACATCCATTTCCATAAATGGTGAAACATGCATTTCTTTCACAGGTGTGTAGCGCTTGTGCTCAACGGTGCCCTGGTTGATTGCTTCATGCAACACATAGCAATGGCGCTCCCCCCAGGGTGTGTTGTTAACTTCAGCAACGATGGTTTCCAGCCGCTGATCATCTGCATCAAAACAGTAGTAGAAACTGACTGGATTAAAGCAATAACCGAAATAAGCGAGGTTGGTCAGCAGCCTGATCGGCCCTTGCGGGCGGTTGCCCGTTTGGCTAAAAACCAGCTCACGAACGGCTTTGTCGAGAGGCACAGAGGCATCTCCCAGGTGGCTTTCACGCTTGAATCGCGCCAGTGCAGGACGCTTGCAGGACCAAAACCAATGGCCTTGAAAGACCCTGTCCAGCTCGGCGAGATCCAGGTACATCATGAACACCCGGTAATCAAATGCGTGCTCGCGTGGCAGCATTCGCCGGTGTCTTATATCCCCTTCAAAAATTGCGCTATGCATTTTGCAGGCGGTCCCTGAAGTGTTTTAACGCTTCTAATGCGCTGACCACACCATCCTCATGAAAACCATTACGCCAATAAGCACCACAGAAATACGTGCCTTTGGCTCCGTTGATATCCGCCTGTCTTTGTTGAGCAGCCACTGCAGCAGAGGTAAACACGGGATGCCTGTATTGAAACCGCTGAATGATCTTATCGGGCCGAATGGCTTCCGTATGGTTAAGGCTCACACAGAACTGCGCCGGGGCGCGGATACCCTGCAGGATATTCATGTTGTACGTAAGCGCCACGCGCTCCTGCGAGCGTTTCGGAATATGATAGTTCCAGGCTGCCCATGCACGACGGCGTCTGGGCATCACCGATTCATCGGTATGCAGAACCGTATCGTTCGATTGAAAACCAAACTGGCCAAGCACCTGTTGTTCTTGCAGCGTCGGGTCTGCCAGCATCGCCAGTGCCTGGTCACCATGACAGGCAATGAATGCGTGGTCAAAATTCTCGGCCTGCTGGCCACGCACCTTGATTTCGACATACCTGCCGTCCCGGCGCACGGATTCGACCGGGGCATTCAACCTGATGCGCTCACGGTGGCCGGCCACCAGTTTGGCAACATAGCTGTTGGAGCCGCCCTTGATCACGCGCCAGACCGGCCGCTCGTTGACACTCAACATACCGTGGTTGTCAAAGAAACGGATAAAAAACCTGGCGGGCATTTTACCCATCACCGAGGGCTTGGCCGACCAAATGGCAGCACCCATCGGAATAATGAAATAATCGATGAACTCACGCGAATATTCATTTTTCGCAAGGTAATCTTCCAGTGACATGTCGGGCGTTGACGAGTCAAGCAGTTGTTTTGCGTGCCGGTTAAATCGAAGAATCTCGCGAATCATCCGGTGAAATGAAGGTTTGAAAAGATTGGCGCGCTGTGCAAATAGGCCATTCAGTGACGAACCACAATATTCCAGACCGGTCTGCTCGTGCTGCACGCTGAAGCCCATGTCGCTGTCCTGCCAACCGACACCCAGTTCATCCAGCAATGCGATAAAATTTGGATAGGTCCACTCGTTGAAAACGATAAAACCGGTGTCGATGGCATAGTGCTGACCGGCATGCTCTACCTGCACAGTATGGGTGTGTCCGCCAATTCGGCCATCGGCCTCAAATACAGTAACATCATGTTCACGGGCCAGGTGGTAGGCCGCCACATTGCCGGCGATTCCTGTTCCAATAACCGCAATCTTCATTCGAGATGCTCTCTGCCAGGCGAATCGAGACGATTGGCGTCCCTGCGCTCTGCCGGCACGGGTTTGAGGTCCCAAACCAGACCCAGGGCAGACAGGGTCCGGAGTAGATAATATGTCGGATCAATCTCCCACCAATAGAAACCCTGTTTAACCGAAACCGGGTAATGATGATGGTTGTTATGCCAGCCTTCACCAAGCGTCAGCAACGCCAGCCAAAAATTATTCCGGCTGTTGTCTTTGGTGGCATATCGCCGCTTGCCCCAACGGTGAGCCAGTGAATTAATCGTGAATGTTCCATGGTACAGGGCCACAGTAGATACAAAGAAGCCCCACACCAACATCTGCCCGCCGCTGGTATTTAACTGAGGCGCATAGGTTTGTAGTGCGATACCGGCCAGCAAAAGGAACACAGCCAATAACGCCGGGATGACAATGTCAAACCGGTCAAGAAACCTGAGTTCGGGATAGCGAAGAAGGTCACGGACACGAGTCTCCTGCACCGCAAAATGTTCACGTGACAGGAACCAACCGGTGTGACTCCACCACAGACTGTGTCGCACCGGCGAGTGCGGGTCATTCTCCCCCTCTGTTGATGCATGGTGCTGGCGATGGTGTGCAGCCCACCAAATCGGCCCCCGTTGCGCGGACGAGGCACCAATAACGGCGAACATAAATTGCAGGATGCGTGAGGTTTTGAAAGTCCGGTGTGAGAAGTAGCGATGATAAAAGCCAGTGATGGCAAACATGCGAATCATGTAAAGCGCGACAGCAGTTCCAACCGCAAACGGACTCCAACCCACCCAGATGACTCCAAGACACGCCACGTGCATAGCGATGAACGGCACTACCCGCAACCAGTCCACACGCCTGGCGTCATTACCTGGCAGGGTTTTCACTCGCGTGCTGTCAAACCACCCCAGCCAAGAATTGGTAATTCTGCGAAAGTATCCAGTTTTAGCCGTAGCTACCATTTTTGAGGTACCTGCAGGATTTCGCCGACATCATAGCCAACCTCCTTCAGCATACCTAAAATTTCGTCATATTTCTGCGCTGAAATTGAAGGATTCCTTGCCATGATCCAGACATAATCCCGCTTGTTCCTGCCAATCACTGTGATGGAGTAGTCTTCATCCAGGTAGATGATCCGATAATCGGCCTTGATGGGCCGAATAAACTGCATTCCCCAGATGGCATTTGACTCATCCTGCACAAAGCCACGCGGGCGATAGGTTTTGAGCTTGCCCTCGAAACTTTCATCATGGAATGTGAAGGTGGTCGCAATGCTACCGTCATCATCCAGGCGGTAGGATTCTATGGCGTTATGGGCGCCCTTCTCTATCGTGGTAGGAATATTGGCAATCACGTACCAATCGCCCATGAAACGTTCGAGGTCGACGTAATCTACAGCCTTTAAGGGTATCGTCTTGCTGCAAGCCAGCAGGCTAATCATGAGAGCCACTGTAAAGACTGACCGAAGTACTATTTTCAAAATTAATTCTCCCGACCATCAAAGTAATTGGTAACGAAGACGGCGACCGCCTTTTGCTTCGGTTTCGAGCGCCAGCCACTCGTTATCTTCCGAGTACCAAAGTTCAATTTTAAGCTCTCCCGCACCAAGCAGGTAGCGAAAGGCAGGTTGCATGACACCGCGAACACTCAACTCGACCAACTCCGGCTCACTTACATCAACATCAATAACCGCGCCGTTCTGGGTGTTGATGAGACGCTTCTGTTGCAGAAATGCCGGGTTCCAGTAGGCAAAACTCATATTACAGGGTGGCAACTCCGCATCCCCCGCTGTAGCGCGCAAGGTGAAGCTCTCGCCTTCCAGGGCACCGCTTACCTGGAACGGTTTGCCGTTGGCGTCAGTACGGGACTCTATCCGTATCAGGCAGTCACCTTGCCAGGTCTCGAGGTTCTCATGCTCGTAGCCATACAGCTTTACAAAAAGCATACGATATTCGAAGCTTGCTTCGCTTTGTAATCTCGTTTCATTTTCGAATTCCTGAATATAGAAGTTGTGGTAACCGATTTCCTTTTTATCCAGGAAAACACGAAAACGCCATTCCTGTTGGTCTGCCAGGAGGCTTGAGGGGAGAATAAGTAAGGTTGCCAGCAGTGTTAGTAGTCTCATCTTCATTTGCATTCTCGGTTATCAGCTACGTTTAGGGCCAGGGAAAAAGGCATTGGTGGCTTCTATGTAGGCCTTGTATTTTGGCCTGCGCTCACTGATATCCTTTTCAAGCAGCGCCACGCCGGAGACCTTCAGCAGCAACACCGTCATGAGCAAGGGAGCAATGATGGTCCACCACGCACCGGCGGAAAGCGCAATCAGGTAGAAGCCCCACCAAAGTGTGAATTCACCAAAGTAATTAGGGTGTCGTGTAAATTTCCACAGGCCACTATCCAGTACTTTTCCGGCGTTTGCTGGATCGCGCCTGAATCGTGACAACTGCAGGTCACCAACCACTTCAAAGAACATGCCGGCGAACCAAAGAGCCACCCCAGCATAATCAAGTATGCCGATGGCAGCCTGGCCGCTGATTGCCGCCAGCAGGGGCAAACAGATCACCCAGGCAAGGAAAGCCTGCAACAAAAAGACGATATAGAAGCTTTTAAAGCTGAAACCGGGCTCGTTATTGGCGCGAATTTCCTGGTATCTATAATCCTCAGGCTGGCCATGATTACGCCAGGAAATATAGATCGATAAACGCAGGGCCCAAACAGCAATGAGCACCAGCATCAATATCTCACGCGGGCCAGACAGCCCGGATGCTTGTGAATACACAAATGCGGCCAGCAAAAACATCAACGACCAGAGTGAATCGACAATACTGACATCATTGCGAAGCATACTCACCAACCAGAATACAACGGCCACCAGAAACAGTGCGCCACCAGCCACTGCATAAGCTGTCCAATCAAGCATCGCCTATTCTCCTGTCGGCAGTCGCTGTAAGGGTATGAGGGGTGCGGGCTTGCGTGAACCCTCGAGGCGTATTGCAACCGTTACAAGCAATGGCATTACCAGTGCCCAGATCAAAGCAAGTGCAATGATCGCACTCTGGTAATTGACGAACTCCATCGCACCAAGTCGCTCACCAGCCATGTAACTAAGGGGACCAAAGATTGCACCCAGCACGGATGCCAGGAGTGGTTTTCCTTTCAGCCAACTCATCGACAGGTTAATGGTCGTCGCAAACAATGCCCACATAGCCAGAATCCAATAAGGTGCAATACCTGAAATCAATATCCCGCTGGAATAGCTTAACCAACCGCTCATCACCAACAAACTGTCAAACAACAACCCCAGTGCGACCGCCACAAATACCAACACCAGTTCATCAGTGCGCCACTCTGACATTTGCACATGCAAGATCACAACAAGACTGACAACCACTAAGCCCAGCCATGGCATGCCATCGGCCGCACTAAGCACGCAGGCAAACCAGCCTGCCTGGAAAGCGACAAAATTGAACAACGAACGTTTCATAAGGCCTCCGTCACTGTTGATTTCTCCTGGCGTTCGAAAAGATAGTGGCTCACGTACCACTCCCGTCCTTCCTTGTGGCCGAACAGCTCAGCGCACGCCATGAAAAAGATACGCCATCGCTGGAACCATTTTTCTGCCTGGCCGGAACCATAGGTTGCAGCCAGGATTGGAAGAATTTCCTGCTTGGAAGCATCCATGTTTTCCAGCCATGCATTGGATGTTTTCTCGTAGTGGCAGCCATTCCAGCGCCATTGATTAACCAACTGCAAGTCCTGTTGAAAACGCAATGGCAAGTCTTCGCTTGGCATGATGCCTCCGGAAAAAAAGTGTCTGCTCATCCAGTCACCAGGGCCCTGGTCAAGGAACTCATAAGCACAATTGCGGTGGCAGAATATATGTTTAAAGAACTTACCATCCGGTTGCAGCCACGTGCTGATGCGGCGATATAGCTCCTGGTAGTTACGCATGTGCTCAAACATTTCAACTGAAACGATTCGATCAAAGCGTAGCTCAGTGTCAAACTCATTCATGTCACGAGTAATCACGGAGATGTTACTGATACCGCGGATCCTGGCTTGCTCGGTAATATACTCGCGCTGACTATTGGAGTTTGAGACAGATACAACCCTGCATTCCGGGTAGCTGGATGCTATCCAAAGGCTCAAAGAGCCCCAACCGCAGCCGAGGTCCAATACATGCATGCCGTCTTCGATACCGGCATGAAGAGAGGTAATCCGCAGCGCCTCAGCCTCCGCCTCGTCCAGGGATGCAGTGCTCTCATTCCAATAGCAGCTGCTGTATTTTCGATGCCGGCCCATGACGTATCCAAAAAAATCAGCCGGCACCTCATAGTGTTGCTCATTTGCCAGCTCGGGTACCGGCGCTACTTCAGCAGTTCGCATGCGGGCAACGAACTGGATCAACTCTTCACCACTGCGTTCCAGGTCGCTGGCGTTGATGTCTACAAGGCGGCGACGATTGAGGCGCCGGATACCGGCACGGATCAGACTATCAGGCAGCAGACCCATTTCAGCCCAACCAATGGGGCCGGTTGATTTCTCTGAATTACCCGCGGCGTTCTGCTCATTCTCATGCATAGTATTCATTTCCTGATTAAGCAATGGGGATTACTTTCTGTAACCGATCCAATGCCTTCGACACGTTTGTACCCAGCGCGATCACGTTGGCTCGTTTGAGTTGATCATAGGTTTCCACTGAGGCCCGCCCACCGAGGAAAACCGGGACTTCGGTTCCAGCCGTTAAAGCGGGAATACGTTTCTCCAGGGTTTCAAATTCAGGTAGCAA
Source organism: uncultured Lysobacterales bacterium (assembly GCA_937974465.1). Classification (GTDB taxonomy): domain Bacteria; phylum Pseudomonadota; class Gammaproteobacteria; order Xanthomonadales; family SZUA-36; genus SZUA-36. The sequence goes on from CALJWY010000297.1 coordinate 14,757, forward strand.
AAGCCCGGAGAGAATAATTGCCTGGCATCCCGTTTTTCGGCAAGCGGCCGGTAATTCTTCCAACGGCATGTCAGCTCCCAGGGAAATTGTGCAGTACCCGGCCATGTTGGCTGCCAGTGCAAATAACAGGAGCCCGGTTTCATGCCGGTCGCCGGGAAGACAGGCCATCAACAATTTGGGGCCATTCTGAGATTTAACCCGGTGATGGAATCTTGCACCGAGTTTATTGCGCAGGTAAAAACAAAAAAAATGTTCTTCGGCAATACTGCCTTCACTCTGTTCCCACCTTCGCCCCAGTTCGGTCAACAGCGGTGTCAGTAACTTATCGGTCACATCATCGATTGCATACAATGCGAGAGCTTCGCCATAAACCTCTTCGAGACCAGCCTCATTAAACTGGATAACGGCAGACACCATCCTATTAAGGTAACGTTTCCAAAGACCCTCAACAATGGCCTCGCCTGTGGGGTTTGCACTTTCAGCCTCGAGTTGAGCTTTGATCTGCCCAATTCGCATTCCACGGTCGAGCAGACCTACTGCATGCGTTATCAGGTCAATATGGGCCTGCGTATACAAGCGATGGCCGCTGGCTTTGCGGACCGGCTCAAACAACCCGTAACGACGCTCCCAGGCACGTAAAGTGATTGCATTGACACCCGTCAGTTCCGATACAGTGCGTATCGGGTACAGGGCCGTCTCTGCAGATTCGATATTCTTTTCTAATTCACTCATTGGGCAGCTATTCCGTTCGTGATTTGGTTGAAAGACAGGCTTTAAAAACTACACATGGCTTTATCCTTAAATAATAATACATTTCTTATACATTAGTAAACAAATGATTTAAAGTTATACGTGTTCTCTTAGATCTTGCACATATCGGTCCTAAGTTAATAAAGTCTGAAAATAGATATATATTGGATTAGTATCAATAGCTAAAGAACATTACGAACATCTTGCAAAATTCAATACCCCGCGGTTATCCGGGGCCCAACACCTTCAGAAAACCCTCGAAGCACGGCTCTCAAAAATTGTTTTTTATAATTGTGCGTTTTTTATACACAATCAAATTAACCTTGCTTATATATTAAGAATAAGAAATACGTCGAGACGAGGAGTGGTAAGATCAGCGAATATGAAAATTGGCGCCTGGCATACAATTAATGACACCGTAATGGGCGGAGAGTCGAGCAGTGAGTTGGTGGCGACCAAGGAAGGCTTGCTCTTTCACGGCCAACTTTCACTTCAGAACAATGGCGGCTTTGCGTCAGTCCGCGCCCTGGTCGCAGAAGATCTGGCCAACTCCACGGGCATCCGGCTAACTGTAAAAGGTGATGGGCGTGACTATCAGGTTCGCCTTCGCCAGGATCGCAATTTCGATGGTGTCTCCTGGGCGTACAGCTTTTCAACCGACGGTTCGATCCAGGTCATTGAAGCGCTCTACCCTGACTTCGAACCAGTATTCAGGGGCAGAAAACTGCAGGATGCCGGCGCATTGGAAGCCGCGATGATCGCGCAGATCGGTTTTTTGATCGCGGACAGGATCGAGGCGGAGTTTTCGCTTTCAATCCTCGACATTCAAAGCATTCGCTAGCGCAGAAAAGAGACCATAGGTTTCACAGCCAGCCAGTGATCCACTGCTCGCTGTCTCTTAACACCCGCCAGTCAATTGCATAGGTGGATCGAGTCAGGACCGCCTCAATCTCGCAATCGAGAACCCTACCGTCCTCGTCGTACTTTACCTTGCTCACCAGGAAATGCTTTTCTTTGCGCTCAGGATTAACCCTGGTCCATTTGCTGTTAAGAAGTTTCTTTGCGCTTAATGCGTTCATTGAATCCCGACACCTTCGGTTAGCCAGGCCCGCATAAGTCAGGGCGCCAGCGCCACCAGGATTTCATTGCGCCGCATGAACCATGGCGTAAACGGTGCGTCATAGCGGGCCCATACTGGCTCGCCGACCACCTCCCACCCATTCCGCTCAATCCAATCCTGCAACTGAGCCAGATGTTTCTGATAACGTTCTGCGCTCCACCCTCCCGAGTAACGAACAGCTGCGGCCCGATAGGCCGGGATCTCCCTGAGCACAACTGCAGGATCGACCGGTACAGGAATCGTATCCATGGTATATGCAGCCGGCATCATAAAACTCACGGCCCAGCCTTGCCCCGCTGCGCGCTGACCCACGGGGGACGTCATGGCAATTTTCTCTGCTTCCCGCTTCTGGGACACCGGCGCCGTCATCGCGATTTTGTCGCGGCGCGTATTGTCTCCGGAAATGTAATTGAACAACTTCCGAAACGCAGCGCTGGAAGCGTCCTCAAACCCGCCGCTCACGACAACCTCGGCCACAATTGAGGACGTATAGTCCCGAACCTCGAACTCGTCTTGCTGCAGAGTGACCTTGTATTCAGCCTCCTCAGCTGCCAGCGATTCAACTGTCATAGCAGCCAGCAGCCCAATCCCGAGTACGGCAATAGACTTCATCCGCCCTACCTGCCCAGCGCCAGCTCAACAGCAGCAACCAGGTCCGCGTCATAAGGTTTGGTGCGCGGACTGAAGTCCTTGATCAACCCTCCATCACGACCGATAAGGTATTTGTGAAAATTCCACGTCGGGTAGGTGCCTGCGGATTCAGCAAGGGCCGCATAAAATGGATGGGCATTGTCTTTCTTAACCGAGGTCTTTTCGAACATCGGAAACTGAACGCCATAGGTAAGCCGGCAGAATTCTTCGATCTTTTCCTCGCTGCCGGGCTCCTGGCCCATGAAGTCATTGGAAGGAAAGCCCAATACCACCAGGCCTTCGTCACCATACTGCTCATACAGCTTTTCAAGACCATCGTATTGTGGCGTATTGCCGCACTTTGATGCCGTGTTAACGATTAGAAGCACTTTGCCCTCATAGCTCTCGCACAAATTAACCTCATCGGTTGATGCAAGCCTCCTGAAGTCCTGATCGAGGAGGTCACTATCGCACGCCATGGCGGGCAGGCTGGCCAGAAATAGTAATGATGTCAGTAATATTTTCATTTAAGTATCCTTTGTTCTGATATGGTGTACATTTATTGTACAGCTATTCTGATAATTTAACACCTATTTAAACGCTATATGGACATTATTGTACAATTAGCGTATCGTTATTGTTCTATTAATTAATTACCCGCAGGATTCAAGCATGTCAGAACGACGACAATTCGCCAGCAGGCCAGCTCGGCCATCAAGTGCGACAATTAACATACGGAATTTGCGTTTGCGCACTTTCATAGGGTTCAATCCCGAGGAAAAAACCAAGAAGCAGGATGTGGTCCTGAATATCGAAATTCATTACGCCATTGGAGATTCGGTATTGCAGGACCAGGTCGATGGTGCCCTCAATTATAAGACGATCACCAAGCAGGTGATCAGTCATGTAGAGCATGGTCGGTTTCTGTTGCTGGAAAAATTGGTAGCAGATGTACTCGGCATCTGTAGTGACCACCCTTCTATTCATTCTTCGAGCGTCACGATTGACAAGCCGCATGCACTGCGTTTCGCAGATTCGGTTTCCCTGACGCTCACGTATCATGCTGAATCAGTCGGCACCCACAAATTTCTGGAGAAAGCATCATGAGTGCAAAACCTGATTACATTAACCTGCCCGCTCGCACGACGCTTGGCAATGACGGGCTAAGCGCTGAAGCGCTACTCGTGCGGGACGCCCTGCTGGCGCATGGCCTGGAAACACCAATGATTGACACAGGCATGAGCGCAGAACAGAAATATGACCGCATCCGCAACCTCATGGTAGATGTGGTCGAAACCCTGGGGCTTGACCTGAGCGATGACAGCCTTGCTGAAACACCCCACCGGATTGCCAAAATGTATGTGCACGAGATATTTTCCGGCCTGGATTACCACCACTTTCCAAAGTTGTCGTTGATTGACAACAAGATGGGCGCAGACGAAATGGTGAAAATACGCGATATCGACCTGACCAGCACCTGTGAGCATCACTTTGTCACCATTGACGGACAAGCCAAGGTTGCCTATATCCCGCATGAAAAAATCATTGGCCTGTCCAAGATCAACCGAATAGTAAGGTTTTTCGGTCAACGACCACAGATCCAGGAACGCCTGACACGCCAGATACTGGTTGCCATGCAGACTCTTTTGGGCACCAAGGACGTTGCAGTAAGCATCGATGCCACGCATTACTGCGTCAAATCGCGTGGCGTGATGGATACCAACTCGCAAACGAGCACCACCGCACTGGGCGGTTGCTTTAAGGAGAACATCCACACACGGGCTGAGTTTCTTAACCCGTGAAAACGGCCGCCTGCATCAGAAAGCCGTGCTAAGCCTGGCGCCTGTCTTCCGCCAACAAGACTGTTGGCGGTGTGAGTCCCCCGGGCGCTTACAATCTATCCAGCAAGCGCCTTCCTCTTGTGCCGGACGTATACTGTAATCATCAGGGTACCGGACAATAACAGCCAGAAAGTTGAGGGCTCCGGTGCTACCGAAACGGATAATAACGGGTCATTGGGATTGTCCTGACTCTTACCCTGCCCGTTATCATGCTCAGCGTTTGCAGCACTGGATAACATGACCGTAAGAAATGCGGTTTTTATAAGACCCCCCATTAGCTTTTTCATATATTCTCCTTATCAAAATTTTTGTAAAGTATTGTATTTGAACGCTCATCTATTACGTTTTCAATGTTTTGACTAAGTGCCTTGATG
>CALJWY010000298.1 GCA_937974465.1 uncultured Lysobacterales bacterium
GCAAATCATGGCGAGAAATACACTGGCGGGCGCCAAGCCCCTCCAGGTAGTCGAATTGATCAACTTTTCCGGTGATGGCATGTACCTCGTAGCCGGCTTTGCTCAGGATATCAATGGCAAAACTGCCTACACCACCGCTGGAACCGGTAACCACAATCGGTCCGGCTTCCGGGGTCTGGCCCAGCGCTTCCATGCGATACAGGGAAATGGCCGCCGTAAAACCTGCGGTGCCAATACCCATGGCTTCGCGTGTCGTGAGTCCATCCGGAAGGGGGATGATGTCTTCAGTATTGAGCCGCACGTACTGGCTATAGCCACCATCACGTTTTTCCGACAAATCGCATCCTGTGAAGAGAACTTTATCGCCCGCTGAAAACTTTTCAGATTCAGATGAAATCACTTCGCCAGCGACATCAATGCCACCCACCAGCGGGTAAGTTTTAAGAATTTTTCCCTTGCCTGTGGCCGCCAGCGCGTCTTTGAAATTGATCCCGGACCACTCACCGCGTATCACGACATCGCCGGCGTTGAGGTTATCCAGTGATATGGTCTCTACACCGGATCGGTAGCCCTCCGCGTCGTTATGAACACGAAATGCCTTGAATGATTTGGGAATGCCGGTCATGTCACTGTCCTCGATTTTGGATTAATTTCCTCGATGAATCGCCCTGCGATCCACATGTAAAGCTGCTTCGTGAACAGCCTCTGAAAGGGTGGGGTGCGCGTGTACTATACAGGCCAGGTCCTCGCTGGCGCCCCTGAACTCCATCGTTACCACGCATTCAGCAATCAGCTCGGAGGCACCCGGGCCAATGATATGTACACCGAGTATCTCGTCGGTTTCTTCGTCCGCCAGCATTTTAACCATGCCAGCTGCGTCACCCATGGCCAGCCCTCGGCCGGTCGCAGCAAACGGGAATGACCCAACCTTGTATGCCACACCTTCCTCTTTTAATTGCTGTTCTGTCTTGCCGACCCAGGCGATTTCCGGGTCGGTGTAGATAACCCATGGAACGGTATCGAAGTGAATATGTGCCGCTTTACCGGCAATCAATTCGGCAACAGCGATACCTTCCTCGGAGGCTTTGTGTGCGAGCATCGGGCCGCGCACGCAATCACCTACCGCCCAGACACCGTCAGCACTGGTTTGCGACTTATCATTAACATCGATTTGCCCGCGCTCGTTGAGCTTGACGCCACAATCGTCCGTCAGCAGGCCATCCGTGTAGGGCTTGCGGCCCACAGCAACCAGCAGGCGGTCAAAGCTGAGTTCGCTTTCACCATTTTTGTCTTGCACGGTTACCTGAACTTCAGTGTCCACGACCCGGGCCGATTTGACCATGCTGCCGAGGCGAATATCGAGACCCTGCTGCTTGAAAAGCCGACCAGCCTGTTTGGCGATATCCGCGTCGGCGGTGGCCAAAAAGTCGGGTAAGGCTTCCAGCAGAATGACCTCGGACCCGAGTCTCTGCCAGACCGAGCCCAACTCCAGGCCGATAACCCCTGCTCCAATCACGCCGAGACGTTCGGGGGCTTCGGTCAGGTCCAGGGCTCCGACGTTGTCGATAATGTATTTATTATCGTATTCAACATTCGGTATGGCGATGGGCACCGAGCCTGCCGCCAGGATGACATTGTCCGCCTGCAGCAGCACTGTTTCTTTGCCGGCATGCGGGGTGAACTCCACCTGGCGATTGGCTAACAGACGTCCGCGCCCATGCAGCTGCTTGACCTTGTTTGCCTTGAAAAGCTGGGAAACACCGCCGGTGAGTTTTTTCACCACACTATCCTTGCGGGCGATCATTGTATTGATGTCAATACTGGCACCTTCGACATTGATGCCGTGTGCCGCGTAATCATGTTGCAGGTGGTGGTAGTGCTTGGAGCTGTCAAGCAGCGCTTTCGAGGGTATGCAGCCAACATTCAGGCAGGTGCCGCCCAGGGCTGCTTTGCCATCTTTGCCCGTATTCATATCGATGCAGGCGGTACTGAGGCCCAGCTGGGCGGCTCGTATTGCAGCCACGTAACCTCCGGGGCCGCCGCCGATAACAACTACATCATATTTTTCTGTCATTGGTTTATTCCCGGCTATGGATTACAGGTTCAGTAACAAACGGGCTGGATCTTCCAGCGCATTCTTGATCGCGACAAGAAACAGGACAGCATCCTTGCCATCGATGATGCGGTGATCGTAGCTCAGGGCGATATACATCATCGGCCGGGCCACCACCTCGCCATCAACGACCACCGGTCTTTCCTTGATGGTGTGCATGCCAAGGATTGCGCTTTGTGGCGGGTTCAGCAAGGGCGTCGAAAGCAGTGAACCAAAGGTGCCGCCATTGGTGATACTGAACGTTCCACCCTGGAGGTCTTCGAGTGTAATGGATCCGTCACGTGCCCTGGTGGCAAAATCCCGGATGCTGGTTTCCGCGTCTGCCAGGGTCATGTGTTCGGCATTGCGCAGAATTGGAACCATCAGGCCGCGCTCGGTTGACACCGCAATCCCGATATCCTGGTAACCGTGGTAAACAATTTCGTCACCCTCGAGGGAGGCATTGACGATGGGATGCTTACGCAGCGCATCGCAGACGGCCTTGACAAAGAAAGACATCAGCCCGAGTTTGACGCCGTGTTCCTGTTGGAACGCCTCCTTGTATTTTTTGCGCAGATCCATGACAGCCTTGAGATCGACTTCGTTGAACGAGGTCAAAATGGCTGCCGTGTTTTGTGCGTCCTTCATACGGCTGGCGATGGTGGAGCGCAGACGGGTCATCCGCACCCGTTCCTCGGGTCGCAAGGAAGGCTGCGTATTACCACGGACATGCTGGATGACGTCACCCTTGGTGATCCGTCCACCACGGCCGGTGCCGGTCACCTTGCTGACATCGGCATGTTCCTCTTCTGCCAGCCTGCGGGCCGCCGGACTCAGCTTGGCGGAATCCTTTTCCGTCGCAGTCTCAGTTACCCCGGGGTCCGTTTTCTGCTCAGCCGCTTTCTCGGTTGCCGGTGTGTCAGCCGCCTCGCTGGATTCAACCTCACCTTCTTCGATTACCCCCAGCAGTTCGCCGCTGATAACCGTCTCACCGCTGTCGCGGGTGATCTTGCTGACCACGCCGTCGACGGGCGAGGGCACCTCCAGTACAACCTTGTCGGTTTCAAGGTCAACCAGGTTTTCATCCCTGCGAATGCTGTCACCAGGTTGCTTGTGCCATGCGGCAACCGTTGCATCAGCCACTGACTCGGGTAAAACAGGAACTTTAACTTCTGTGCTCATTCGTATTCCTCTAATGGGTCAGACTTGTCTAAACCCTGATCTGGGTCGGCCCCAGCCAACACATTACAATGTCTGGCCGCCGCCAACACTGAGGGCGTCATCGACCAGTTTGCGCTGTTCTTCCAGGTGGACCGCAAAGTAGCCCACCGCGGGTGAAGCAGAACTGGGCCGCCCTGCGTAATAAAGTTTTTGCCCATCCTGCATGTTTGCCAGCAGGTTGTGGATGCTCTGATACCAGGCACCCTGGTTTTGTGGTTCCTCCTGGCACCAGGCAACTTCACAGTCTGCCGGGTAGCTGGCCAGGATGGAGGATAATTCCTGGTGTGGAATCGGATACAACTGTTCAATACGGACAATGGCGATATCCTGGTCGGGATTTGCGGAGCGTGCTTCCAGCAGATCGTAATATACCTTGCCGGAGCATAGCACCACGCGTTTGACCGCGGCCTTTTTCTTGATATCCGAATCGTCAATTACCAGCTGAAAACTTCCATTGGACAGCTCTTCCAATGTTGAAGTTGAAGCTTTGTTTCTGAGTAAGCTCTTCGGTGTCATCACGATCAGGGGTTTGCGGGTGCCCATCAGTATTTGCCGGCGGATCATGTGAAACATCTGGGCCGGGGTCGATGGCACACAGACCTGTATATTGTTATTCGAGCAAAGCTGCATAAACCGCTCCAGCCTGGCGCTCGAATGCTCCGGGCCCTGGCCTTCATAACCATGTGGCAGGAACATGACGAGGCCGCACAGGCGGCCCCATTTGGCCTCTCCTGAACTGAGGAACTGGTCAATGACGACCTGCGCACCATTGGCGAAGTCACCAAATTGCGCTTCCCAGATCACCAGCGTTTCCGGTGCAGCGGTCGCATAGCCGTATTCAAAACCGGTTACGGCTTCTTCGGATAACAGCGAATCGATGATATTGACATCGACATCCCGGTTGATGTCGGCCAATGGTGTGAATACCGCACCGTCAAGCTGGTTGTGTAAAACCGCGTGACGGTGGAAAAACGTACCGCGGCCGGAATCCTGTCCGACCAGGCGCAGGCCAGTGCCACTGCTAATGAGGCTGGCATAGGCGGTGGTTTCACAGAAACCCCAGTCCAGGCGCATCTTGCCGCGAGCCATTTTTCGCCGGTCATCAATGATCTTCCTGACCCGCGGGTGCAGGGTGAAACCATCGGGTAACTGGGTCATTCTCTCTGCCAGGTCGCTGATCTTTGCGATTTCAAGGCCGCTGTCAATGCCGCTTCCCGTGTAAGAACTGTCGTGGTCATAACTGTGCCAGTTGGCAGCAAATTCATTCAGGTGGGGGTAGGCGATAACATCAGCCACCTGTTCGCCATCATCCAGCCGGCGGCGATACTCGTCCATCAGTAACTGTGGATGATCCGCATTGATGATGCTACGCCGGATCAGGTCTTCGGCATACCTTTCGCGGGTGGTTTTCATGCTGCGAATGGTCTT
>CALJWY010000299.1 GCA_937974465.1 uncultured Lysobacterales bacterium
ATCCTTCCAACAGCCAAAAACCCTGTAGGAGCGGCTTCCCCCTGCGAATGTTCCGGTTTTGAGCGATGTTTAGATCTTCACCGCAGGAGCGCTCAATAACAGACTTAATCAACGGCACCGTCATCCCGGAAATGCGCAGCATTGTCCGGGATCTCGTTGGTGCTCCGTATTTTATCAGTTGGTGCTTTTTCTAGGGGCTCTGCATAGCGTCGGAAGATTCCCGCCTTCGCGGGGATGGCGGTGCTACTGACCGAGCATGGTAGAGAGCAATCACCGCGAGAGCACGGTTCCTGCATGGCTGAAACCTTTAATCCTTTGCCGATTAACCCCATCTGGTCTAAATGGCAGAACAAAACACCACCGCACGGCCGAAAGGCAAATCGCTAAAACCACTGAAGTCGCTGTTGCCCTTTATCCTGGACTATCGGGGAACGCTTTTTGCGGCCTTGATAGCCTTGCTGGTGGCATCGGCTGCCCTGCTGGCATTACCGGTGGCGCTTCGCTACCTGATCGATAATGGTTTTGCCGCCAATGACGTGGGCACAATCAACCGCTACTTTGGCTGGTTTTTTGCTGCGGCTGCTGTCTTTGGTAGTTTTGCTGCCCTGCGCTATTACCTGGTTTCCTGGTTGGGTGAGCGTGTGGTTGCGGATATCCGTACCGCCGTTTATGACCGTGTGGTGCGCATGGACCCGACCTTTTTTGAAACCACCCGCACCGGAGAAGTACTTTCCCGGCTGACAGCGGATACCACGCTGGTGCAGAGTGTAGCCGGTGTCAGCCTGTCGATAGCCCTGCGCACCACGGTCAACCTGCTAGGCGGCCTGGTGATGTTGGCTCTGACCAGCGTGCAGCTGACGCTCTATATCATGATGGGTATCCCTGTCGTGATAGCTCCAATGATCATAGTTGGCCGTCGTATCCGCCGCCAGTCACGCACCACGCAGGACAGGGTCGCAGATACCAGTGGTTTGGCCGATGAAACCCTGAACGCCATACAGACCGTGCAGGCATTCACACTTGAACCCCAGCAAAGTGAGCGCTACAGCGAGGCCGTTGTCGAGAGCTTCAAGGCCGCGGTGCGCCGGGTTCGCACGCGTGCCTTTTTAACAGCCCTTGGGATCACAATGGTGTTTGGTTCGATCACCATCATTCTATGGGTCGGTTCACGGGCCGTGCTGGACGGTTCGATGAGCGGTGGTGAGTTGGCGCAGTTTTTGATGTACTCGATGTTTGTGGGCTCATCGGCGGCCGGGCTGAGCGAGGTCTGGGGTGAAGTGCAGCGCGGCGCAGGCGCCATGGAGCGGTTGTCGGAGTTGCTGTCGGCCAGGCCGGCCATCCGCGCACCTGAAAACCCTGCCGAACTGCCGGCACGAGCCAGCGGACGTATCTCGTTTAATAAACTCAGATTTCATTACCCTTCGCGGCCCGAGAATGCGGCGCTGAAGGATTTTTCATTACATATCGAGCCAGGTGAAACCGTCGCCATTGTCGGCCCTTCGGGCGCCGGCAAGAGTACCAGCTTCCAGATGCTGCTGCGCTTCTACGACCCGCAGGCAGGCCATATTGAAATTGACGGGATCAATATTGCCCAGTTATCACCCACTGCACTAAGACAACAGATCGGCCTGGTGCCGCAGGACACCGTGCTGTTTGGTGACAGTGCCCGTGAAAATATCCGCTATGGCAAGCCGGACGCTGATGATTTCGCGGTTGAGCAAGCCGCCATTGCGGCAGCAGCGGATGAATTCATCACTGCACTGCCGGAGGGTTACGATACGTTTTTGGGTGAACGCGGCACACGCTTGTCCGGCGGCCAGCGCCAGCGTATCGCCATTGCGCGGGCCATGCTGAAAGATCCGCCCATTCTGCTGCTTGATGAAGCAACCTCATCCCTGGATGCTGAGAGTGAACGCCTGGTCCAGGTGGCTCTGGAAGGCCTGATGAAGGACCGTACCACGCTGGTAATCGCACATCGGCTGGCAACCGTGAAAAAAGTAGACCGCATCGTGGTTATGGACGAAGGCCGCATCGTGGCCATCGGAAACCATGACGAACTGATTCGTAGCAATGAGTTATACGCCAAGCTGGCAGAACTCCAGTTCGGCGACCAGCAACAAGATCCCGGATAATGCTGCGCATTTCCGGGATGACGGTCAGGAAAAACGCAGTCAGCCCTGCGTAACAAGGTCATTCCCGAGTGGGCGGGAATCTCCCAGGAAAGAACGTCATTCCCGCGAAGGCGGGAATCCCCCAGGAAAGAACGTCATTCCCGCGAAGGCGGGAATCCCCCAGGAAATAGCGTCATTCCCGCGAAGGCGGGAATCTCCCAAGGCTATGCAGAGCTTTTACATAAAGCACCAATAGACAACACGAAGCAGCATCAACCAGGCACCGGAAAATGCTGCGCATTGCCGGGATGATGATGCCATCCCTTGAATTTGAACCAACCGCTAAATCGGTGGCTTACTATCATTCAATCGTGATTGGGTCTCAAAGCCGGTCTGCAAAAAATTCCAATCGCGTTACACTATGGCAATGATCCATGATGGTATGAGGATTGAAAATGAATGACGTCACTTTGCGTGAAGCACCTCTCAAGTTTACCTCGAACCTTGGTAAAGACGATGAGGCACGTAAATCCGATACCCTGAACCTGCTGCCTTATGCGGAAGCACTGCGTGATTTTATCCGCGATTGCGAATCTCCGATGACCATCGGCATACAGGGTGACTGGGGTATCGGTCGGACCAGCCTGATGAATATGTTGCGTGGAAGCGGTGGTGAGCAGCAATCCGGCCTGCTGGATCCAGTAATCTGCAAGACCATCAGCCTGGATAGCTGGCCCTATTCCCAGTTTGACCAGGATGACGACATGGTGGTCGCCTGTCTTTATGCACTAACCAACGAGCTGGGACAGGTACTTGAGCGGGAGCCGGGCGTTGACCAGGGCACACTGAAGGAGCTTCTCCAGGCCGCGAACCATAAGCTCGTCATTGTCATGGAACAACTCAGGGAGTTGGCGCACGGCAAGACGGCAGGCAGCCATGAAGCAGACTCATATATCGATATATCGGGCCAGATGCTCAGATTCAAGCATGATTTCGAAAAGCTCGTATCACTGTGGGTGCAGAGCGGCCAGGACCGTCGCGTGGTGGTTTTCGTCGATGACCTGGATCGTATTCGCCCGGTCATGGCGCTCGAATTACTGGAAGCGATCAAGAACTTCATGGATGTGCCGGGGTGCGTGTTTGTGATGGCCCTGGATTACGAAGTGGTACAAAGGGGCATGGTTGAAAAGCTCGGCGCTGACTTACAAAAAGCCAGCGGCAAAGCATTTTTTGACAAGATGATCCAGCTGCCCTTTATTGTCCCCACCACGTCCTACAAACTCGATGAATACATCATTGACCTGCTTGATAAGGCCGGTTTGCCCTGTTTCAAAAACGACAGTTGTGACGCCAATACCCGGCAGTATTTCCTCGATATCACCCAGTTCACAGTGGGGCGCAATCCGCGCAGCATCAAGCGCGTGGTGAACTATACAAACCTGCTGGAGCGTATTCACCGGCATAATTCCGGGCGTGATACCACCGAAGGTGAATGTAAAATCCTGTTTGCCCTGGTCAGTATGCAAATTGCCTGGCCGGAGTTGTTCCAGCACTTTATCCGCGACCCATCGGTGGACACGATTACCAGCCTGCAGAGCTGGGATTATCTTGATGAGCTGCCTGAAGCGATCAGTCTTTTCGAGCGCTCCCCCGACCGGGAACTGGTCAAGAATGCCATTTCAGCCTACTTCGATACGCTTTTCAGCGTGTTGGATGAAAACGATGATGGCCAGATAGACAGCAAGGAGTTGCAACCTGTACTGGGTGTCATGGAGTTGGCAAAAATGACCAACATTGAAACCCGCGAGCGGCCCCGTGAATGGTTGGTGCGCCGAATACATGAGAACAATGTTGATGCCAGCCCATTGATAGTTTCTTTCCTGGAAAACGTCTTTATGAAGTCGGTCTGGTACCTGGGTACCGAGATCAAGTACCGCCGGGCCGGGCATCGCTACGTGACACTGGTCTACAAGCGCCGCCAGATAGGCACGATTGTGAGCCTGAAAGCACAGCCATTTGTGTTCCGCCTGGCCATGTCGCCAGAGCGCGTTATGGAGGCTCTGAAGGACTACTGGACGAGCAAGCAAACCGTCAAAAAAGAAGCCATCGTACTGGTCCGTAACACGTTCGGGAGCGAGGCCTCGTTAACCGGGTATGGTGATACTCTCGTCGATTTCAGCAAAATGACTTACATGCCCACCAAACAGGCCATCAAGTTGCTGAATGTGTTGTTCCAGATTGTTACCGAGAATAGTGATTAGCAAGCAGTTTTATCAATGCGGTTCGCCGCGCCGCCGCGCTAATGACCGTGTCTTTTCTTTACCGTCATCCCGGAAATGCGCAGCATTGTCCGGGATCTCGCTGGTGCTCCATGTTTGGCCTGGTGGTGCTTTTCCCAGGGGCTCTGCACAGCGTTAGGAGATTCCCGCCTTCGCGGGAATGACGTTTTTTCTCAGGAGATTCGCGCCTTCGCGGGAATGACGTGCTTTACTTGGGAATGATGTCTGCCATGGGAATGTCTCTGTTTCACGGGGGTGACAATCCTCCACAAGAATGCCGGTGCTGCTTCCTGACCGTCATCCCGGAAATGCGCAGCATTGTCCGGGATCTCGTTGGTATTCCGTCAATCCAGCAGCGGTCCACCAGATTAAATTGTCCAATGCACTCATCTGGTTGTCCCCACTACATTCCAAACCGGGAGATGCGAAGCTTTGGGGGTCAGGCTGTTAGTTTCGGGTTGTGGGTGTTTTTTCCAGGCGC
>CALJWY010000300.1 GCA_937974465.1 uncultured Lysobacterales bacterium
AACCTTGTAGTAGCACCGTCATCCCGAACCTTGTAGTAGCACCGTCATCCCGAACCTTGTAGTAGCACCGTCATCCCGGAAATGCGGAGCATTGTCCGGGATCTCAGTAATATCTCGCATTCTATCAATGGGTATTTGAAGCCTAACGGAAGAACATGGAGATCCCCGCCTGCGCGGGGATGACGTTGCGTATTTCTGGTGCGGTGAAGACTCGACAGGTGACGTTGTGTATTTATGCCGCGGTGCAGCTTCGACAGGTTACGTTGCGTATATATGCCGCAGTGCAGACTCGACAGGTGGCGTTACGAATCGCTGGAACAGTGCTTACTCAATGGATGAAATGGCGTCCATTTCTCGTTGAGTGAAACCGGCCCGCATACGCGCTGGGATGTTGAAGGGCCCTCGCAGTGAACCGCTAAAATATTCTTTTACCAGGTTCAGGAAGGTTGCTTCCGGCTCCAGTCCGCGTTGATCACAACATGTGCGGAACCAATAACTGCCGATCTCGACGTGGCGGACTTCTTCGTCAAGAATAATGCCCAGGATTCGTGCAGTCTCATCATCACCGGCGGTATTAAGCCGCTCAATCATGCCAGGCGTGACATCCAGTCCTCGGGCCTCTAAAACCCTCGGCACAAGCGCCATTCGCTTCATACAGTCATCTGCGGTGCGCTGGGCCATTTCCCATAAACCGTTATGCGCCGAAAAATCACCGTAGGAAAAGCCCAGCTCTGTCAGGCGCCTCGACAGCAACTGAAAATGGCGGGCTTCATCTGCAGCCACAGACATCCAGTCGATATAGTACTGGCGCGGCATATCCCGGAACCTGTAGACGGCATCCAGGGCCAGGTTGATGGCGTTGAATTCGATATGTGTAACCGCATGGACCAATGCCGCACGCCCTGCCTCGCTGCCCAAACGGCGGCGCTGCACACGCGATGGATCGACAAGCTCTGGTTTTGCGGGGTGACCCGCGACACCGATTGGCATGACCGGGGTATGGGGGTCAAACTCGAACTGGTTGGTCTGTACCGCCACCCACAAGTCGGTGGCGGCACAGCATTTCTCCTCTGGCGACGTTATTGCCAGGCACTCAGCTGCACGTTCGAAAATTGCTGTCACGGCAGCTTACGTCGCTTATATCTTGTTACATGTTACCAATCAGGGCATCGGCAAAGGCAGAGGTCGAGACCTCGGTTGCGCCATCCATCAAACGGGCAAAATCATAGGTGACGGTCTTCTGCTGAATGGTCTTGCCAAACGCTTTGGCAATCAGTTCAGTCACCTCATTCCAACCGATGTAAGAGAACATCATGGAACCGGAGAACATCAAGGAACTGGGGTTGACCTTGTCCAGATTGGTGTACTTGGGCGCCGTGCCATGGGTGGCTTCAAATACCGCAATGTGGTCGGCCATGTTTGCACCGGGGGCAATACCCATGCCACCAACTTCTGCAGCCAGTGCGTCTGACAGGTAGTCACCATTAAGGTTGGTGGTAGCCAGAACACTGAATTCAGCCGGGCGTAACTGCATGAGCTGGAACATGATGTCGGCGATGCGGTCCTTGATGACAATCTTGCCTTCTGGACGTTTACCATCGTACTTGTCCCACAGATCCGCTTCGCTGATGGTCTCATCGGCAAACTCTTCAGCAGCAAGCTCGTATCCCCACTTGCGGAATGCACCCTCGGTGAATTTCTGGATATTGCCTTTATGCACCAGGGTTACGCTGTCTTTATTGTTGTCAATGGCGTACTGGATCGCTTTGCGAACCAGGCGCTTTGAACCAAACGCCGAAATAGGCTTGATACCAAGGCCCGCGCCTTCAAAGAACTCCGCACCCATCTCTTCGCGCAAGAACTTGGCCAACTTCTCGTTTTCAGGTGTTCCGGACTCATATTCGATACCGGCATAAACGTCTTCGGTGTTTTCCCTGAAAATAACCGCATTGACCTCTTCAGGCCGCTTCATGGGCGAAGGAACACCGTCAAAATACTCAACCGGACGCACACAGGCGTACAGGTCCAATTCCTGGCGTAGCGATACGTTCAATGAACGAAAACCTCCACCAACGGGGGTCGTGAGCGGACCTTTTACCGATACGATCAACTCTTTAACCGCTTCCAGGGTTTCTGCAGGAAAATAGTCGCCGTCATAGATGCCGGCAGCTTTTTCACCAAGGAATAACTCCGCCCAGTGAACCTTGCGTTTTCCACCATAAGCTTTTTCAACCGCAGCATTCCAAACGCGCATCGATGCATTGGTAATGTCAGCCCCAATTCCGTCGCCTTCGATAAAACCAAGTACAGGGTTGTCTGTTACAACTAACTTATTATTTTCTATTGTTATTTTATCGCCGGAGGCGGGAATATTAATGTGTTTATAACTCATGGTATTGCTTCCTTTTAGCAGGCTTTACAAGATGGCGCACATTATACGTGTGCGAGCCTCTCTCCGCATTCAATTTACAGCTTTCATCGCAGAATAAAGAGGTTGGTGGATTTCGCCAATGTTTTGCTGGCTAACCCATTTTTTGTTTGACAATTCCAAGCGCTGCCAAGCACACAACAGGTCATGCCTTGCCGTCATAAAGCAAGCTGTTCAGCGGGTTTCTGGCAGTATTCAGAATCTCAAATCCCGAGTGGCATGAATTCTGCATAGTAGAAGGTGAACAGGTCATTTCTACTGGAGGATACGATGGGTCGAGGTTCAGCAGGCAACGTAATAGCTGCCTTGTGTAGTTTTTGCATTCCCGGACTGGGTCAGTTGCTACAGGGCCGCTGGTTACTGGCAGGTTTCATGTTTGTCCTGTCGATAATGTTGTGGGTCATTTTGCTCGGTTGGATCATCCACTTGTGGTCCATCATTGATGCAGCCATTTATGAACCCCCCGGGGAGTACAGGTCCTATCGGCACAGGCGCAGATATGACTGGTAAACATTTTTAAAATTCAAATGGACAGGTCTTGCGTTAAAGGCTGACCACCTGCCGGACCACTTTCCCTTTGAAACCTATGGGGGCGAGAACTTTTGCTAAAAGTTTCTCCAGCCCGAAACTGGCACGCAAGTTTCCGCCCCCGCACCCTAATGTTGCTTCAGCCAATCCCACGGCACCAGGTCCTCTGCTAAGATAGTCGCATTCGCGTGTTTTGCGCTGGAGACCTGAATGTATTTCAAACCACTATTAGTGCCACTTCTCGCCCAGGTAATCCTGACTTTTACCGTTATGATAATCATGTACCGCAGACGCGTCATGGAAATGAAAACCAAGCGGATTCACCCCCAGAGAACCAAGACACGCTCGGTTGCACATGGTGTCCTGAGCGACTCGGAAAGTGCGGCGGATAATTATTCAAACCTGCTCGAGTCTCCCGTATTGTTCTACGTGGCGATTCTTCTCACCCTCATATTGATGGTGCAGGACAGTATCATTGTGTTTCTCGCCTGGACCTACGTGGCATCCCGCTGCGTACATAGCCTTATCCATATAACGTATAACCGCGTCATGCATCGTTTTTCAGCGTTTGCTTTTAGCAGTTTCGTGTTGCTCGCGATCTGGTCGCGACTGGCGTGGATCATTATCGAATCCTGAGACCGGGGCCATGAAAAAACCAAAGCATGTTGCGGGTTCCTGTCTTTGTGGCGCCGTCCGTTTCAACGCAAAGCTACCCAGTAAATGGTGCGCGCATTGCCACTGCAGTTTGTGCAGGAAGGCCCATGGCGCGGGTTACGTAACATGGGTCGGGTTTGAACGGGAGCAGGTCAGTATCACCAGCGGTGAGGACTCACTGCAGTGGTATGAGTCATCACCCGGTGCGCAGCGTGGCTTTTGCCGCCAGTGTGGCAGCAGCATGTTCTTCCGTTCCAGGCAATGGGCCGGAGAATTACATATCGCGCTGGCATGCATCGATGATGCTATCGACCGCAAACCGGAAGCCAACGCCTTTTTTGACCGGCACATCGACTGGATGCCTGTCGACACCTCACTCAAACAGCTTGATGGGTAAATACAGCTAAACGTTTACTGACCAGTCAATCGGTTGCTTCTGTTGTTTTTCCAGGTAGTCATTGGCTGCGGAGAAGTGCTTGCAGCCCAGAAACCCCCTGTGCGCTGATAACGGTGAAGGGTGTGGCGCGGTCAGTACCAGGTGTCGTTTACGATCAATCATGCTGCCCTTTTTCATTGCGTAACTTCCCCAGAGCATGAACACCAGTCCTTGTGTCTTGTCATTGAGTAAGCGTACGACCTCATCGGTAAAGGTTTCCCAGCCTTTACCCTGGTGCGAACCGGCCTGTCCACGCTCCACGGTCAGGACTGCATTGAGCAACAAAACCCCCTGCTCTGACCAGGATTGCAAACAACCATGATGTGGCATATCGATGCCCAGGTCGGACTGAATCTCCCGGTATATATTGGCCAGCGAAGGCGGAGTTTTCACGCCTGGCATAACGGAAAAACATAAACCATGAGCCTGGCCGGGTCCGTGGTACGGATCCTGTCCGAGGATAACCACGCGCACCTGATCGAATGGCGTTGAGTTCAAGGCATTGAAAATCTGTGGCCCCGGGGGATAAATGACCGCGCGGTGTTGTTTTCGTGTCATCAGAAATTTCCGCAGGCTGAGCATATATTCCTGTTCAAATTGCGGCTTGAGCAAATTGAGCCAGGATTCTTCCAGCTGGATATCTCTCTTCTCAGTCATAACAGTATCCGGGGAGATGAAGCATTTCCTCCTAAAGAAAATTACGCACCTTCTATCTTGATTCTATACACTTCGACCTGAGTTATCATTGCCATTTACATGATCGCATAGACTGGAGTTTATATGCCCATTAAAACAGATGTTGTCATTATCGGTGCAGGCCCTGCAGGCCTGTTCCAGGTATTTGAACTTGGCCTGCTGGACATTCGCGCTCACGTCGTGGATTCATTGCCCCGAATCGGCGGCCAGTGTGGTGAGTTGTACCCGGAAAAACCGATTTATGATATCCCCGCTTACCCGGTTATTGGTGCGCAGGAATTAATAGACCGTTTACTCCAGCAGATCGAGCCATTTGCGGCGCAGTTTCACCTTGGCCAGGCTGTCACAGAACTGGAGCGAAAGGAGGATGGCCGCTTTAGGCTGCTTACTTCAACAGGTACTGAATTTGATACTGCCACCGTTATTATCGCAGCGGGCCTGGGTGCCTTTCAGCCCCGCAAACTTCGTGCCGCAGGGGCTACGGACTTTGAAGGCAGGAACGTGCACTACAAGATCACCCAGACCGATGAACTGGCAGACAAGGACATCATCATCCTGGGTGGTGGTGACTCCGCGCTGGACTGGACCAATGAACTGTATGACAAGGTCAAGAGCCTGACATTAATCCATCGCCGTGTCGAATATCGTGGTCAGCCGGCCTCGGTCAAAAAGATGAAAAAACTGGCCGCACAGGGCCATCTGACCGAATTTCACGGCATGGTGCGTGAAGTGCTGACCGACAATGGTGAATTTCGTGGATTACTGGTGGCTGACGCCGAAAGCAATATGCATGAGGTTAACGCGGAGCAGGTGTTCGTTTTCTGGGGCCTGTCACCAAACCTGGGGCCGGTGGCCGATTGGGGGCTGGATATCGACAAGCGCCAGATACTGGTCGACACTGAAAAATTTCAAACCAGTGAAACAGGTATTTTTGCCGTCGGTGACATCAACACCTACCCGGGCAAGAAGAAGTTGATCCTGAGCGGATTTCACGAGGCAGCACTGGCTGCGTTTGCCGTGCAAAAATACCTGGATCCGGATAAAAGGGTGTTTTTGCAGTACACGACCACCAGTCCGATCATGCACAAGAGGCTGGGACTGGAAGAATAGTTGTGAAAAGCAGGCGACCGGATCCGCGCCAGCGTGTCGCTTGCAGACCGGGGCATGTTGAAAAATCCAAAATATGACTTATGCTTAAAAGGTAGCCTCACACAGTCCCCCCTTCTTCTGTGGCGCGTCTATTCGTGCATATGAGGTTACCGGCAGGCGGCCCCAGGGCCGCCTGTTTTGCATAGGAAAAACCTGCCGTTAACTTTAAACCTGGGGTTCCCTCGGGATAATCGACACACCCGATACGTCCAGCGTGGCACGGTAACCGTGCCAGGTCGCATACGCGAGCCATGGAATGATAACGATCAACCCGATTCCCGCGGTCAGGAAACCAACCAGGGTCAGCAGGCAGATCAGAAAGGCCCAGACGAACATTGCCGGCTTGTTTCTCAGTGTGGCATTAATGCTGGAAATCACGGAAGTAATAACATCAATATCGCGGTTCGCCAGCATTGGCAATGAAAACACACTGGC
>CALJWY010000301.1 GCA_937974465.1 uncultured Lysobacterales bacterium
CCAAGCAACGCCATGCCCGCTATGAAAGCCACGAGCAAGTAACGTTTGCCACGAAGATTAAGCGGTAAGCCGTAAGTCTGCGGCTCGTGATCGCGGTCCGCGATCTTTCTCAAGCGCATGGCGATCAATACCGCTGTTAAACCAGTCAGTGTGGCAAGGAATGCGGCACCCGGTATACCCAGCCAGCGGACAACATAAAGTTCGGCGGCAAGCACACCTGCCGTGGCGCCGAGCGTGTTCCAGCCATACAGTCGGCCAAGAACGCGGCCATAATTACTGTCTCGTCGGGAAACAGCCTTCACCAGGACCGGCAGCGTCGCACCCATCGCGGTGGCCGGGATCATCAGGATGACGAACGCACCTGCCAGGCGCAGAAAGTTCAGGACGGTTGGGACATCCATCAACACTCGGAACAACGGCGATAACCAGATGCCGATGGCCGGCAATAACAGCACAACAATGAAGCCCGCAACAGCAATTAGAACTTCGAGTACGACGTAGGCAGAAAGAGGCGCAGAAAGCTTGCGACTGAACTTGAGTACGAGGCCGTTGCCGAGCGCAAGGCCGCCCATGAAACTGCTCAGAACCAGGGTCGCGCTCCAAAGGCTATTGCCGAACGCGAGCCCCGCCTGCCGAAACCACAGCGTCTCGAACACCAACGCGGCGAAACCGGATAAGAAGACGACCAGGTAGATCAAATGGCGCATCTCTTACCCTTGTGCGGCATTACCCCCAATTGCCAGGGCTGATTGAAAACGAGCGGTCCCGTTAGTCTTTTGCTACCTGCTGTTCCTCGGGAAGAAACTCCAGGAACAACCGGTCTGACTCGCTGGTCTGGTCGATTCGTTCGGTCTGATCGAATACATGTACAGAGAACTGGGTCAGGCGGGTGAAAACCGAATCCGTCGCGGTATTGGCTGGTGTGCTGAGATTCCTGCTGAACTCAACGGTCCAATATCCATCCTCCCAGTGACCTTTCGCTCCCACTTCTCCGGCGTCACCATCGAGTTTGACGGCTTTATATTGCGGATAGGTTGCCCCAGCCTCGGCGGGTTTGCCTTTCGGCGCCGGCAGCTTTTCGTCGATTTCCGTCACACCCGTGCTATCAATTTCCGCGCGATACCAACTGGTTGGTCGCACCGGACGGAATACGTAGTCACGGTCCAGCTGGCTCCAGGGTTGATGCGAAATCTCTTCCCGGTCGTCACCATCGAATTTGACGTTCCAGACGTTTTCCTTGATTCTGCTTGGGTACGGTGTTGGCTTGAGTCTGTTATGAGCCTGGTCCGCCACATTACCCATCAAATCCCAGGCTTGGCCGACCGGATCGGAGCGGGCAGCCAGCCAGCGCCAACCATCGAAATCATACTGGTAACCGGCCAGTAACGACGGATTCCAGTAACAGCCCGCCTCGAAACTCAACATGACCGAATCTTCAACCTGCTGGCCCGTAACATATTTTTGCTGTTCGGCATCCCAGACCCAGGGGTAATGGTCCCGGTTCTCAGTGCTGTCCTCCCAGCGAACGCGAAAATAGATCTTGTCATCCGTGTACAGTGCTTTGATCAGGGCGTGCCCGGTCTCACCATATTTGAGCGGTACCTTAACCTCGGCCGCAGCATCCCACGCCGGCTCACCATCTTTTCCATCCAGTACGATGCTTGCATGCTGTACGTAGACCGCAGGAATGGACATGCCGTGTTCAAAACCATCCGGATGCCAGTCTTCTCCGGAAACCGAGACAAGAAGATCGTTCTCGCCGAATTCACTGCGATGAACCTCTGCATAGGCCGGGCTTGACCCCATCAAGCTAAGAGCCAGCGCCACGATTGTTGTCTTGAGTTTCATCATTATTCCTTACATCTTTGTGCTGCCATGTGTATGGCCGTCATTACATGTCTTGGTTTCATTAAGGCTGTGGGAGTCCATATTGTGACAGAACGAACACCAAGCGCCCCATTGCATATTTTCCTGCGTGACGCCGTCATTTGCGGTCTTCATATCGTAAGTGGTTCCGATAACATCCTTCATGTCGCCCCTACTTCCCCAGGGGCCACCGGTGGACATGATGGTCTCACTCGGGGTCCCGGCGCCGACTGTAATCGAGGAACGAAGGTTGAAAATATTGCCCGAACCGTGCGCACCGTGGCAATCAGTACACTGCATGGGTGCATATGCCGTGTCTACCTGGTAAGGCGGTTTCAGGAAACCGTTGCCACCGCTTCCACCAAACCCGTAACCATGAAAATTGTCCTGGTAATATCCACCCGCTCCACCAATCTGATACAAGCTTGAAGAAAGTACAGATGACCCGGCCTGAGATGATCCTCCCGGGCCGTCGTGACATGCGTTGCAGAATTCGATCATGTCGGGTTCGGTAGCGCCAGCACCGAACGTCGGATCAGCCTCGCCACCGTCGAGGTAACCGCCAGCATTGTATGTATTCAATGCAGCCCCCGTGTCAGGATTTCTCACAGACGTGACTGCGGGATCGGCATGGGGGTCATGACAATCGGCACAACTCACTGAGCCAGAAGA
>CALJWY010000302.1 GCA_937974465.1 uncultured Lysobacterales bacterium
CGGTTGGCAATTCGCGGTGTACCCCGCGCCCGGCTGGCAATTCCCATCGAACCTTCATCATCACAGGGAATATTCAGGATGCCGGATGAGCGAGTCACAATTTGCTGCAATTCTTTCGGGCTATAAAACTCAAGACGCTCGACGATACCAAAACGGTCGCGAAGCGGTGAAGTTAACAGCCCGGCGCGGGTGGTGGCGCCCACCAGCGTGAAGCGCGGCAGGTCGAGCTTGATGGAGCGTGCTGCCGGTCCTTCACCGATCATGATATCGATCTGAAAATCTTCCAATGCCGGGTACAGCACCTCTTCCACCACTGGCGAAAGACGATGAATTTCATCTACAAACAGAACATCACCGGCCTGTAAATTGGTTAACAGGGCGGCCAGGTCCCCGGCGCGCTCCAGTACCGGACCTGATGTCTGGCGCAGATTGACACCCATCTCATTGGCAATTACATGCGCCAACGTGGTCTTGCCCAGCCCGGGCGGGCCAAAAATCAAGACGTGATCAAGGGCTTCCTGGCGGCGGCGGGCAGCCTCCAGGAAAATACTCAACTTTTCACGCATAACCTGCTGGCCGATGTATTCATCCAGCGTTTTGGGCCGTAGCGTGTTCTCTATCGCCCGGTCGGATGGCATATCCATGGGAGTAACGAACCGGTCATCTGCCGGGCTGATTGGGTCATTCATTTGGCTTTACCCGGGTTTGCAATGCTTTGCGTATGATTTCTTCGGCTTCCATACCCGGCTCGGCAACGGCTCGCACCATGCGGCTCACCTCGGCCGGCTTGTAGCCCAGCGATGTCAAAGCGTGGCTGGCCTCTGTGGCGGGGTCTGCCGCAACCGCAGTCCCGGTTCCGATGGATCCTTCAGCGCCACCGATGCTTATGCCATCCAGCTTGTCGCGCAACTCCATGATGATACGTTCAGCGGTTTTCTTGCCGATACCCGGCAGCCGGGTTAAAGCTGCCACATCACCCATCGTTACATAGCGGGACAACTCCTCCCCGCTGGCGCCGGATAGAATATTCAGCGCCATCTTGGCTCCAATTCCGCTGATTTTAAGCAGCTTTCTGAATAGCTCACGCTCGCCCAGTGAAGCAAAGCCGTACAGGGTCTGGCTGTCCTGGGAAAAATGGTGATGAATCAGGATTGCGACCTGCTTGCCATTTTCCGGTAGATCCGAAAATAACCCGAGGGGTGCTTCGACTTCGTAACCTACGCCGTTGATATCAATGACGAGATAGGGTGGATTCTTTTCCAGTAAGGTGCCTGATAGTCGCGCAATCATCGTATCAACCCTGCATCATCGCCATACGAGACTTCGTATGCGATGTGTGTTGGTGACAAAGTGCAATGGCCAAAGCATCAGCCGCATCATTCTGAATAGGCCCCTGGATTCCAAGCAATAAACCAACCATGTGCTGCACCTGTGATTTGTCCGCACTACCCTTGCCCACGATGGCCTGCTTGACCGAGCGCGGACTGTAGTCGGAAACGGGAATATTACATGAAATGGCGGCACAAACCGCAGCGCCACGGGCCTGTCCGAGCTTGATCGCGGATGCTGCATTGTGGGCGACAAAAACGGTTTCAATGGCGGCCTGGTGCGGCTGATATTCGTTGATCAGGTCCTGCAGGGCGGAAAATATGATCCCCAGCCGCTCGGTAAATTCGCCGCTGCCAGCCTTGATCGCACCGTAATACACTGGTGTGACCCGATCACCGTTGACTTCAATGATTCCCACACCGGTCATCCGTGAGCCGGGATCAACGCCGAGTATGCGCAAATTAGCAGTGAGAGGCTTGTTAATCAGTTGTATGCCTCTTCGGGTATATTCGCATTGGAGAACACATCCTGGGTATCGTCCAGGTCTTCAAGGGCATCGAGGAAGCGCAGGACTTTTTCACCGCTTTCAACATCCAGGTCCACCTCGACACTCGCGCGCATCGTGACCTCTGAATTCTCAGGCTTCAAGTCAGCGGCCCTCATGGCCTCTGAAACATCAGCGTAAGCCTCGGGACTGGTAATAACTTCAATTGAGCCATCATCTTCAGTGACAACATCGTCCGCACCGGCTTCCAACGCCACTTCCATGACATCATCCTCAGACGTGCCGGGCGCAAAATTCAATACACCGATCTTGGAAAACATGTAGGCCACCGAGCCATCCGTCCCCAGGTTGCCACCGTACTTGGTGAATGCGTGGCGCACCTCGGCCACGGTCCGGTTGCGATTATCGGTCAGGCACTCCACCATCACGGCAACACCGCCCGGCGCATAACCTTCATATTTAAGTTCTTCGTAGGTTACACCGTCGAGATCACCGGTTGCCTTCTTGATTGCGCGCTCGATATTATCCTTGGGCATATTAACCGCGTTGGCTTTTTCGATCGCCAGGCGTAATGACGGGTTGGAGTCAGGATCACCGCCACCTTCTTTTGCTGCAACGGATAGTAACCTGTTGACTTGAGTGAATATTTTTCCACGCTTGGCATCAACCGCCTTTTTGCGATGCTGGATATTCGCCCACTTGGAATGACCTGCCATAAAAACCGCACCTGTTTAGAGAAATGGAATGTAAAGAATTTTATCACGAAACCCTGCCAATCCGGGGGCAAAAAAATGGCAGTCAGAGACGCGTGCCAAATTTTCCATGCAGCAGGAATTGCTCAAGTTGTTCAACCACTTGTGCGGAAACCAGCATTTCGGTATGTGATACATCCAGGTCAACACTGTCTTTCAGGCCCTCAAGCTCCGCTTCACTCAAGGTCACTGTGCCGTCACTGGGCTCGCCTTGCTTGCCGGCAATCCGACCCAGACCCAGCGCCCGCGTACCCCGGATCATGCCGGTCTCATGGTTTTCCGGTGAATGCTGAAAGCCCTGTAAAAGGTTTTCCCTGGCTTTGCCAAACATCCATTTCTGACCCGGCAGCTTTTCCAGGCGCCTGACCACCCCGCTGCCCTTTACGGGTGTTCCCATCAACACCACGCGACCCGGTGGCAAGTCGTCAAATCGGCTCAGCATATTCAGAATGACCAGTCCGCCCATGCTATGGCCAGCCAGGTGCAGGACATCGGTTTCAAAGCTGCCAATAAACGCGTGCAGATCATCCGCGTGGCCATCCAGGCAATCTTTGCGCGTGGGGTAGCTGAATACCTCGACATCATGGCCATGTGCTTTAAGGCGTTTGGCCATCACTGTCATATACCAGCCCCGGTTCCACAATCCGTGTACCAGCACGATCTTGGTCCTGGGGGTTTTCGATTCAGCCACGCAGCCTCCTCCGGGCACGACGGAATGGTTCGATGGAGACCAATGCCAACGCCAGCCAGATACAGCTAAATGCAATCGCATGCCCGAATGTAAACTTCTCCCCATAGAGGAAGACCGCCAGGACGAAACTCATGCTGGGCGCCAGGTATTGGAAGAACCCCAGAATACTCAATGGCAGTTTCTGGGCTGCCATATTGAACCAGATCAGCGGTAACACGGTCACCAGGCTGGAACCTATCAACAGCAGATCAATACTGATTGAAGCGTTCAGAAATTGTTGTTGTGATCGTGCAGACAGCCACAACAAATAGGCCAGCGCAGGCAAAAATATCAGAATTGTTTCCCATAACAGGCCCAGCATTGGCCCTACCTGCAAACGCTTACGCATCAGGCCATAAGTGCCAAATGAAATCGCCAGCGTGATTGCGATCCAAGGGGGTCTGCCCAGGAACCACGCCAGGTAAACAGTCCCAGCGGCCGCCAGCAGAACTGCCACTACCTGGGTTGAAGTCAGGCGTTCCTTCAGCACCAGGTAACCCAACAAGACATTGACCAGTGGCGTTCCAAAATAACCCAGGCTGGTATCCAGCACATTATCATTGGCAACCGCCCAGACGAAGACCAGCCAATTCAGGGCCAGTACCGATCCTGACAAAAACAACCAGGCAATTGTCCGCAAAGGCAATCGCAGTTTCTTCCAAATCTGCCTGCCGTCACGAATGGCCAGAAAAACCAATAAAACGGGTACCGACCAGACAATTCTATGGCCGATAACTTCCCAGGCATCCACTGTCACCAGGCCTTTGTAATAAATTGGTACCAAGCCCCAGAACATGAAGGCAGCCAGCGCGGCGGTTACGCCACCGCGATCCAGCCCGTGTTCTGCCCTGCCGGTCATTCAGATTTGGTTTTTACACCGATATGCAGTTCGTCCAGCTGGTTGTCGGATATGGGAGAAGGCGCATCGGTCAATGGACACTGTGCGGTGGTTGTTTTGGGGAAGGCAATGACATCCCGAATCGATGGTTCACCAGCCATCAGCGCGGCCACACGATCGAGCCCAAAGGCAATACCACCATGCGGTGGACAACCGTATTTCAGCGCTTCGAGCAAGAAGCCAAACTTGGCCTGAGCTTCCTCTTCACCAATACCCAGCAACTGGAACACTGCCTGCTGCATTTCGGGTTTGTGGATACGAATGGAACCACCACCGATCTCGGCGCCGTTGAGTACGATGTCATAACCCTTGGAAAGGGCTTCGCCCGGATTCGCTTTCAGGGCGTCGGCGGAATCAGACTGCGGTGCCGTAAACGGGTGATGCATGGCGGTATAACGACCGCTATCCTCGTCCCATTCGAACATCGGAAAGTCGGTGACCCACAATGGCGCCCAATCGCCGGACGCCAACTGCAGGTCTTCACCACAGCGGACCAGCAAATGGCCCATGAAGGTGCTGGTCTGTAACCACTCACCCGCACCAAACAGTAAAATGTCGCCGCTTTGCACGCCGGTCTGCTCCGCGATACCACCCCAGGCCTTGTCATCGAGGAACTTGGCTATCGGTGATTGCAGACCTTCAATGCCGGCATCCACGTCATTGACCTTGATCCATGCCAGGCCCCTGGCACCGTAACGTCCGGTAAACGCAGCCAGCTCATCAATCTGTTTGCGTGAGAACTGGGCGCCACCAGGCACCCTGAGCGCCGCAACCCTTTGGCCAGCAGCGTTTGCGGGACCCGCAAACACCCTGAAATCGATGTGCGCCACGTGCTCATCAACACTGTGCAATTGCATCGGGTAGCGCAGGTCCGGCTTATCTGAGCCGTATGTCTCCATGGCTTCCTGCCACGTTAAGCGTGGAAACGGCGATGGCAGCTCAACATCCAGAACATCTTTAAACACTGCCTTTACCAGCCCTTCCGCCGAGGCCTGTACTTCGGGTTCTTCAACAAAGGACAGCTCCATATCCAACTGGGTGAATTCCGGCTGGCGATCTGCCCGCAGGTCTTCGTCACGGAAGCAACGCGCGATCTGGTAGTAGCGGTCCATACCAGCCATCATCAATAATTGCTTGAACAATTGCGGTGATTGCGGCAGGGCAAAAAACTGGCCAGGGTGTACACGGCTGGGCACGAGATAGTCACGCGCTCCCTCCGGTGTCGCCTTGGTCAGGATCGGGGTTTCAAACTCAGAAAAGCCATTGCCGTCGAGGTGCTTGTGGATGGCCTGGTTCAGTTTCGCGCGGATACGCATATTGCGTTGCATGCGGGATCTGCGCAGATCCAGGTAACGGTAACGCAGACGTACTTCTTCACCGTCTTCATCGGTCATCAACAGCGGTATGGGCGCCGATGCATTCAGTAACTCAACCTCGTCGGCCACCAACTCAACCTTGCCGGTTGCCATGGATTCGTTCCACTGGCTTTCCGGACGCATGCGCACTGTGCCCTTGAGACGCACACAGTATTCATTGCGCAAACGCTCTGCACCCTCAAACGCCTCGCTTCCGGGCTCAACGACGACCTGGATAATACCGGCGTGATCCCTGAGGCTGATAAAAATCAGACCGCCAAGATCGCGTCTGCCGTCTACCCAACCGCAAAGCGTGACAGATTGTCCCACCAGCGTTTCATTGACTTCACCACACAGATGACTACGCATTATTTTGATTCCTTGCTTGCTGATGTAGCAGCTTTTGCTGCCGGGGCTGTATCCGCTTTCTTTGCACCACTGTCAGTACCTGCCTGATCACTTGTCTTTGTGCTCTGTGTGGATGTCTTTTCGGTTGCACTATCTTTGCCGGATGAATCCGCCAAATTGCGTTTGTTGTCTTTCTTAAAGTCTGTTTCATACCAGCCGCTTCCCTTTAATCGGAATGCTGCTGCTGAGACCAGTCGCTTCAATGCCGGTTTCTCACACTCAGGGCAGTCAACCATATCGCCCTCACTCATTTTTTGCAGCTTCTCAAGCCTGTGGTCGCATGATTCGCAACGGTATTCGTAAATCGGCACTTATGAATCTCCTGTTTCGCCAAATCCGGGAACAAAACCCAGCCAGCAAGTATAAACCTTGATGCAGTGTCCAGCTATCGCCGAACGATTTATAAGTTGGGATGCAAAGTCGTAAGGTCAAGTACCCGTGGGTTAGCTAAAAGTCATTATTGGCACGGTCATCCCCGCGCCGGCGTCAATGTGGATCAATGTTATCCCCGCGCAGGCGGGGATCTCCTGCCGTTTAACGCGGGTTTAAAAAAAACTGAATTTTGGCTTCACGGAAGAGCGTGGAGATCCCGGACAATGCTGCGCATTTCCGGGATGACGTTGCCAGTTTAAAAAGGAGTTATCTCCGGGATGACGGTGCTGGCTTAAAAGGGTGTCATTTCCGGGATGACGGTGCTTGTTTAAAAGGAGTCATCTCCGTGCAGGCGCGGGGATGACGTTGCCAGTGCTCAGCTCGGGCTCTGCTTATCCCAAACACAGGTCATTTTTGACAAGCTTGGGCACAAAAACTGCCGTCATTTGGTATAGTAACTGCCCTATTCCCTTACAGACAGAAACGCTCATGAAAACCCAATTAATTGTCTCCGCAATCCTTTTGGCCAGCCTGCTTTCAGCATGTAAACAGGAGCAGCAAGCCGAAGAACAAGCCGTAACAGTTGAAGCCGCCAATCCCGCAGTGATAGCCGAAGCTGCCACCGCGCCTGTTGAAAACGCAACCCCTTCCCGCTTCGATATCTATGCAGATGTCGGTCTAACCACCGACCTCAGTCACTTGAGTGACAAACAAAAGCAGATGATTGGCCTTTTAATTGACGCGGGTAAAATCACCGATGACATCTTCTGGCAGCAGGTCTGGGGTGACAAGGATGCGCTTCTCAACAGCATAGAGGACCCGAAGGCCCGGCAGTTTGCGTTCATCAATTATGGTCCCTGGGATCGACTGGCTGCCGACCAACCATTCCTTGAAAGCTATGGGCCGCGTCCGCCCGGTGCACGCTTTTATCCGGAGGACATGAGCAAGGATGAATTTGAAGCCTGGCAACAAGAGGGCAAGGATGAGCAATATTCAATCGTAACCAGGGACGCCGATAAAAAC
>CALJWY010000303.1 GCA_937974465.1 uncultured Lysobacterales bacterium
CAGGTAGAGTGACACCAGTGGCACCCAGAGCATCCACTCAGCACCGCTCCAAACCATCAAGCCCATACTGAGAAGGGGGACGAGCGGGAAAACCACCGCAATCAACCACAGGTAGCGCTTTCGGTCCTTGTAGGTTATCAGGCCTTGTTCCGGGTCGTTAAATGTGTAGGTTTTCATTGAGGTGAATGTTTGTGCGCATCTATTCCCAGTATAGCTATTTCAAGACTACGAGGGGAAACCTCAGCTATTTGCCAGCATCCACTTACGCAAACGGTTGGAGTCTCCAAACGGCGTCAGTTTGCCATAGGAGTTGAGCAGTACGATGGATACCATTTCACCTTCTATATTGGCCTGCATCACCAGGCACCGGCCAGCCTCCATGATATACCCGGTCTTACTCAGCTCGATGTCCCAGGATTTGTTTTTCAACAGTCGGTTGGTGTTGCCATAAACCAGCGGGCCACGTTTTTCATAAGGGCGCACTGATATACGCGTGGTTGTGCTGGCCTCCCTGATCAGGTCATAGTTATTTGCAGCGGTGACCATTTTCATCAGGTCGCGTGCGGTGGACACATTTTCCACGCTGAGACCTGCCGGGTCTGCAAACCGGCTGTTCTGCATACCCAGCTTGGCGGCCATACTATTCATGGATTTTATAAATTGCTCCATGCCACCGGGCCAGGTCCTCCCCAATGCGGAGGCAGCGCGGTTTTCCGATGCCATGATCGCCACCAGGATCATTTCACGCCGGGACAAGGATGCGCCATATTCCAGGCGGGATCCTGTGAGTTGTAACAGGTCACGATCGGCCTTGGTGACAGTGATTTTTTCGTCCAGGTCGAGCTTGGAGTCGAGAATGACGATCGCGGTCATTAACTTGGTAAGGGAGGCGATGGGGCGAACCGTGTCAATGTCCTTGCCATAAATGACGTTACCATCCGAGCTGGTGACAAAGGCCGATGCAGAGCGTAAGTCCGGATTACCTTCGAGATTGACAAAATGTGACGCATAAACGCTCAGGGGGAGGGTCGCCAGCAAGCACATCAGTACGCCCAAAAATTTTGTTTTTATCATGTGTATTCCCGTCCCTGGTTCAGTTGCTGTTACAGCAGGGTGATTTTATCTTTATCTACTTTGATCAGTCTTTTTTTGTATAGGCTCCCGAGGGCCTTTTTGTAATTGCCCTTACTGACCCCATACTGCTTATAGATTGCACCTGGTGGACTATAGTCGGTCAGCGTAGAGGTTCCTTTATTGGCCTTGAGATATGCCAGGATACGACTGCCCAGATCGTCACGTGCCTGTTGATTTTGTTTTTGCAGGCTGAGGTCGATTTTTCGGTCATCACGAATTGCCTTGATGAAGCCGGTGGTTTTGTCGCCGGGCTTGAGATCACGAAAAACTTCATCTTTGTAGATCAGCCCGAGGTGCGTGCCGTTGACCACGGCCTTGTAGCCAAGCTCGGTTTTACCAACAATCAACAGCTCAACCGCTTCGCCCGGAGCCATGTCTTTGGCTCTTTCGTCCAAAAAATTATGTAACTTGGTGCTGCCAATCATCTGGTTCTGCGGGTCAAGGAACAGGTAAACCACGTAAGAGTTACCTTCGACGATGGGCGAAATTTGTTGGGAAATTGGTACCAGAAGATCCCTTTCCATGCCCCAATCCATGAAGGCGCCGGCCCTGGTGACAGTAACTGCCTTGAGCAAGGCGCATTCGCCAGCCAGCGCTTCGGGTTTGCTTGTTTCGTTGGTCATGGGTTTGGTGATCTTGTCATTAAGGTTAAAGGGTAGCGCACTTTTAATCCGGATTCCCGGGTTTGCAGCAGTTCTTTCATGGACAGTTGCAGCCCCAGCCATTATAAATGAGCTATCGACAGAAGTTGGACATACCATGCGACATTGGACCGAATTGGGCGAGGCACAGATTCCAGGCACTGAGCAGAGCCTCTATTTATACAAGGGTAAGGATGATTTTTTCATCAAAATATCCGGCGGACATGAGTTGATGAGTACCCGTAAGCATGGTTCAGAGGACGCACTGGGTAGTTTACCGTGTCAGCGATTGAAGCACAGCGACAGTGCAAGCGTGTTGATAGGTGGTCTTGGAATGGGCTTTACGCTGGCGGCGGTGCTGGCGGCGGTGGGACCAAATGCCGAGGTGACTGTGGCGGAATTGATCCCGGAAGTGGTGGAGTGGAATCGGGGCCCGCTTGGTGATTTCAGCGGCAAACCCATTGATGATCCACGCACCCGGATGCATACGGGTGACGTGGCTAAATTGTTACGACAAAGTCGTGCCTGTTTCGACGTGATTGCCCTGGATGTAGACAATGGGCCGGAGGGTTTGACCAAACGTCAGAATGACTGGCTTTACTCCACCAAGGGGATTCTTGCAGCCCAGCAAGCATTGCGGGGGCCGGAGAGTATTCTTGCCTACTGGTCTGCAGGTCCGGACCAGGCGTTTCACGACCGGCTGCGACGTTGTGGTTTCATGGTTGATGAAGTCTCTGTTTTCGCGCACGGAAAAAAGGGTGCACGGCATACGATATGGCTGGCGAGCATTGACGGCTAAGTCAGTAAAGTTCTGTAGTTACCCCGACCGGAATGGATGAAACAGCGTTTTAAAAAAACCATCTAAATATTTATTTTTACTGGAATAAAAAACAAAACTCTAACTGATCTAGATCAGTTCATATTGAGTTATTCAGTCACATAATCGAATTGTAAGTGGTACGGAACCTGCGGACTTTGTATGGACGGTCTTTGGTTCATCAAGCCCCGCATAATGGCTGTAAATTTATGCCAATTACTGTGAGTTTTTGTCTCTCAATTCTTACCTTGATACGCATCCTGGCGTATCAGAATCAATATGTACAGCACCCCTCTGTTTTGCCGCGGCCTGGCGATTCGCTTCAAACACAAGATCCCATTCTCGCGGTTATGGAGGGCTCGACTCTAAGCAACTAATTCCACTCAAAAGCGAGGAATAACATGGATAAATTATTCGAAGAACAGTTGGCTGGTTTCGTTGACGGCCACGTCTGCTTGATGGGTATTGGAAACCGTCAT
>CALJWY010000304.1 GCA_937974465.1 uncultured Lysobacterales bacterium
CACTTGATGTTGTAAGGACCCTTGTAGACTACAAGGTTGATAGGCCGGGTGTGGAAGTGCAGCAATGTATGAAGCTTACCGGTACTAATTGTCCGAGAGACTTGGTCATATAACACCAAAGTTCTACATTTCAGTTCAAAGACACACCGCTTTTGGCAGAACTCACTAATTCAGGGCATAGGCTTCGGCTTATTCCCGAGGTTGATGGAAACATCAACCAGCCAGTTTGCCTGGCGGCATTAGAGCATTAGAACCACCTGATCCCATTCCGAACTCAGCAGTGAAATGATGCATCGCCGATGGTAGTGTGGGGTTTCCCATGTGAGAGTAGGTCACTGCCAGGCATCAAACGAAAAAGCCTCGCCCTTTTGGGCGGGGCTTTTTTTTTGACGCCTCCCAGTGAACTCTCACGTACCTGACTGAATTTAGGTTCTGTGGATTCATGATCGTTTCGTGCTCTCCGAAAGAACTGATCGCTCACGCGCATCCATGCGCTCCGCGATTTACATACGTCCTGTATGCAACTGCCAGGCATCAAATAAGAAAGCCTCGTCCTTTGGACGGGGCTTTTTTTTGAGCCAAAGAAACAGCTGACAGATTTCAAAGCAATTCACCCACAGCGATTTAAGATCTCAGCCCTTGTGCGCTGCAAGACTTCAAACGAATACTTTCAGTATTTGTTTGAGCTACGGGATTGCCTTCACACAATGTTCACTTGGCAAAACAAAACTCCGCAGGAGTTTACGTGCGCCATCGGCCCGAAACCTCCTTGCTTTACCAGATTGTTCATGCGTACTGGCCTGAGTTTCAGGCCGAGTTAGCTAACCATGGCAAGACATTACCAACATACGTCAGAAGTGCCTCAAGTGGTTGCGCCGTCGCTGCCATAGTAGGCTGTCACGCTGATCGTGTTAATAAGGCCGTGAGTCAGCATAGCGAATAGTACGATGGCAATCTCAAGTAGTATCGCAGGTGTTGATTTAATTGGTATTGATTGAGGCCTTTTCTGTGATGGTTAATAGCGGCAGAGCATCTATGGTTGCCCCTCAATCGGTCGTGCGGTTTCTTACTCGAATTTCCCTAACCACTTTTCGATGGCTTCCAGAACGTTCATGCTGATGGTTTCCTCAATCAGGGCATACTCGTTCACATCACCGGTTTTTGCAGTTTGGAACCTGTGATTGAGACCCGGGAAAATGTGTGTTGAAGAGCCATATTTCCCTCCGCCGATCGCCGCATGGATACCACTGACATTTTCGATCGCAGACACTTGAGAGTCCTTTTCCCCGTTCAAGATCAGAACAGGCAATTGCACCCGTGTCCAATAGGTTAGCGGGTTATCTTGGAGATGCGTTTTGAATGTTTCCTGGGCGGCGAATTCCGGGTTGAGGGTTCCGGTGCGCTCCACCCACTTGTTCACAACTTCTTTTTCTGTGCCCTGAAGATTCTCATAGAGTGTGTTCAGGGCCTGTAACCGGCTCTCCTCTGACAATTCTTTCAGGACAGTATCGTAGAATTTTTCGCTGAAGGACCTGAGATAGGGCAGGGTATTTTCCGGGGCGCCCCGGGCTGCAGGTTCGGTCTGGTCCTGTAAAACCAGGATGTCATAAATTGACATCCCCGGGCCACCCATCGAAATTATGGACGACAGCTCTGTTTGGGTCGCAAGCATGGAGGCAAGCAGGCTTCCCTCACTGTGGCCGATCACATGGATATTATTAGCCTGGATATTTTCGTGATTTTTTAAAAACTCAAGCGCAGCAAGATTGTCATTCACAAAATCCTTGATTTCGGCGGTGTGAAACTCTCCTGATGATTTGTAAACGCCGCGCTTATCCATACGCAGAACTGCATATCCGCGTTTCGACAGGTAATCGGCCATGACTTTGAATGTCCGGTGGCCTGAAAAATACGAGTCCCTGTGATTGGGGCCTGAGCCGGCGATGAGCAGTACGCCGGGTACCTGGTCTTTGCCTGTGGGAAGGGTCAATGTACCTGCAAGCCAGATTTTGTCTCTCTTATTATCAACCACAAGATCAAGGGCCTTGTAGCCGGAAATGTCTATCGGGGTCTGGCTACGCACTGTTTCAGGTAAATACCCCACCTTCACAAGAGGCAGGTCGAATGAGTTGTCTCCCTGGTGAAACAGGGCTGAGATTTGACGATTGTCGCTGTTGACAGTGCCGGTAATAGAAATGGGTGCTGCTGCGAGAGTTAGCTCCAGTTGATTGTCTGCCAAAGTGACACTGCCTACGGGGATGTAGCGTGTATCCTGATCCAGGCTGGCGACATTTCCACCCCAGCTATTATCGGCTTTTCTGAAGATTTCCACACCGATCCTGAGTTCCGGGCCATTGGGAATTTGCATTGTGCCTAGCCAACTTCCTTTGATGTCATCCAGGGTTTCAGCTGCAATGGCGGGTGCTACAGCAAGCAGCAGGGCGGCTATCCATATAACTTTTATTGCCTTGATGGGCATGGTGTTGTCCTTTTGTTACCACTGGAAAATTGTTATGCTAGATACATAGTAATGCTAGGTAATATAGCTCAATATACACTACATAGCAATACTATGTAATAATAAATGTTGAATCCGACAGGCTCCCGCGGGAAGAAACAGGAAAGATGAGCAGGTAAATGACACTAACATCCGACCAGGTGATTGAGCGATGGGTTCCGCAGTTTAAAAAGGGACTGCTGGAGTTCATTATTTTGCTGAAACTACAAGATGGGTTGATCTACGGTTATGAGATGGCAGTGGAAATCAAGAGGATCACGTCAATCGAGCTTGCTGAAGGCACCTTGTACCCGTTATTGAACAGGTTAAAACGTGATGGTTTGGTTGATGCAGAGTGGCAAACAGAAGAAACAGGACCACCGCGCAAGTATTACCAGATCACGGCGAAGGGCGCTGAGACGCTTGAAAAGATGAAAGAATACTGGACGAAAACCCATATTTCAGTTTTACAAATGGTTGATCCCTCATGAAACAAGAATTTCCGATAACGAGCAATGTCGCACAAAAGGTTTGGGATAATTTTGAACGCGATCTTCTTCACAGGTTAAAAAGCCTTCCAGAGCCTGACCGTACTGAAATATCTCTGGAAATATTGAGTCACCTGTTCTACAGCGCACAAAATGATCCTGCACTGTCGGAAGAAGAGAGGTACTTGAATGCGATAGAACGGCTTGGCTCGCCAGATAAATATCTGAAACCCCTCGTTGATGACATCCTGCTCTATAACAGCCTCGATAAAGGAAACCCGGTTGCCGTAGTCGGCAGTCTCCAAAAGCTGGCATCGCGGGGTTTGTTACATATATTGGGTACCTTCATCCTGGGTTTTGGGTATTTCACGGTGATTATGCTTTTTATAATGGCCGTTCTTCACATGGTTGACCCCGGTGTGGGTGTGTGGACCCACCAGGATGGAAACATATCCTTCTCATTTTCAGCCCAGCCTGATTCGGTGCAGTGGATACCGGCGTATTTTACCCCGGTAGGCATTGCCATAAGCTGTGCAGGATACTGGTTCTTAAACCGGGTTCTGCGGATGTTTGTTTCCTTGAACAGGGCCGACAAGAAAAGCTAGAGCGTTTCGTGCATACCGAACCACCTGATCGCTCACGCGCATACCCCAGGGCAGCTTCTCGACTGGCTGACCCCAGTCTCACCTCCTCCATGCGCTCCGCGATTCACCTACATCTATGCAGGCGAGTGCCAGGCATCAAATAAGAAAGCCTCGTCCTTTGGACGGGGCTTTTTTGATACCTCCCAGTGAAACGTTGGCCAGTTTGCGCGGAATTCCACTTGAACAACCGGTGTGAGGGGTTGTTTGGTACTTTGAGTTATAAGTGAAGATAGTGTTTATTTTAGTTGTACTCCCGGATTTATTTCTGGGCGTTGGTTTCCATTGAAACCATCCATGACTTACGGCGGTCGTTCGGGTGAATTAATGTGGTTATTGTCTTCTATAGCTTTTCTGGGTGCTTGTTTGAATAAAATTGGTCTGCCCCTTTGTGAAATAAAAACCTGGTTCGAGGTAAGCAATGGCAAGTCAAACGCTGGATAACAACCGCATACATATCATCGATGCCTTTCGTGGCTTTGCACTGATGGGAATCGTGCTCGTGCACATGGTCGAGCAGTTCCTGGCGGCTGCACCAACACAGGAGATCAGGGCAGGCATGGTCCAGGGACCATTGGACCAAGTGGTTGAAGTGTTTTTGATGCTGTTCGTCCGCGGCAAGTTCTTTGCGATGTTTTCATTCCTGTTCGGATTGAGCTTTTTTATCCAGATGGATCGGGCGGCAAAGGGTGGAGTTGACTATCAGGGCCGATTTCTCTGGCGGGTCTCGCTTTTGCTGGTGATTGGTTACATACACTCCCTGTTCTATCGTGGTGACATCCTGACCATTTACGCGATACTGGCATTCGTGCTGGTTCCTTTCTACCGGGTTGGTGACAAGTACCTGCTCACCTTCGCGGCAATCTTGCTGCTGGGGGCAGGGCGCTACCGGGTGTTTGCAGTCTACGGGGGTGGAACGATACTCCCCTTCGGAGGCGGGGAGGCCGAGCTTCCCCATAACGTGGCTTATTACGATGCCTTGCTGTCCGGTTCTCTCATGGATGTGTTCTCTCAGAATGCGGTGTATGGCCACCTGTCAAAACTCGAATTTCAGATCAATACGTTTGGTCGCTGGTACCAGACGTTTGCCTTCTTCCTGCTCGGCCTTTGGGCCGGACGGCTGCGGTTGTTCGAGAGGCTCGACGAACTTCATCCGCGTATTAAAAAGGCACTGATAGTGAGCGCCAGTATCACCCTCCTGTTTGTGGTCCTGACGACCGTGCTGTTTGGAATCGCAAATGAGGGCCAACGCGACCAGATCGACACCTGGGTGTTGATGTTTGCATTTACCAGTTTGGACCTGTTCAACTGCGCGCTCGCGACCGTGTTGCTGTGTTCCTTCGTGTTGCTCTACCGGCGCAAGAGCTGGGGGCGTATCCTCAGCAAACTGGCGCCCTATGGTAGAACCGCGTTGACCAATTACGTGTTCCAGACACTGGTCGGCACGTTCCTGTTTTACAACTATGGTTTGGGCCTGTTGGGTGCGGTGTCGAATTCCCAGGCACTCGGCATTGGCATCCTGGTGATCGCATTTCAAATCTGGTTAAGCGCATTATGGCTACGATATTTTCGCTATGGTCCCCTCGAGTGGTTGTGGCGGTCAGGCACCCGGCTCAGTTGGCAGCCCCTGGTGCGACAGCCCGTTTAGTCCCGGTATCGTGTAATATGCACGACCGACCGTCTTTTGCTTCCACAGACGGATATGCCGGGAAGGTGTGATGAAACAGATATTTTTAGCATTGATACTCATGCACACAAGCGTCTTGTTTGGGCAAGAGATGAACCAGGGTGCGGTTTTTAACTGGCCCAGTGATGAAAGGCTGGCCGTCAGTCTTTCCTATGATGATGCGCTGGCAAGCCAGCTGGATAATGCAGTGCCGGCACTAAACCGTCATGGTTTGCGTGCATCATTCTACATTCTGCCAAACTCGGCGGTGACCAGGCTGCGGTTGGAAGAATGGAGAGCGATGGCACGCCAGGGACATGAATTGGGTAATCACTCCATATTTCATCCCTGCAGGGCGTCGCTTCCCGATCGTGACTGGGTCGCCGCCCACAAGGACCTCGATGGTTACACTGCGGAGCAGATGAAGGAGGAACTCTCCACCGCAAACACGATCCTGTATGCCATCGATGGTCAGACCGACAGGACCTTAACCCCCCCATGCGGCGACCGCTTGGCAGGCGGTGAGGATTATATCTCCCTGGTCTCAGACCTGTTTGTTGCGATCAAGCCTCCCAAAGAGGTGCCCGGCTTCTCAGTCACCTGGTCACCCACCGGCGTCACGGGTGCGGAGTTGATCGATTATGTCAGGCAAATGGAGGGCCAGACCCGAATGGTCAATATACTGTTTCATGGTGTGGGCGGCGATTACCTGTCCGTCGAATCGGATGCTCATGAGGAATTACTCCAGTTCCTGGCGGACAACCGGGACAGGTACTGGGTGGATTCCTTTATCAATATCATGAGACATGTCCAGGAAGTTATAGGGTCAGAGTAAAGGGACAGAGCAAACTCGAAGCCACACTTTGTGGGCATCGAAATCAGGAGGCTTTCAGACCTCAAGCCAAATGACAGTCGGTGTCGAGACTGCTACCAGTTTGACCAATCAGTCATCGACATCATGTACATTGATCTGGCCGGTGATACGGCGCTTGATGTGCGACCAGGCCATGCCCACGGCCAATATCAGCGAAACCACGATCAGGCTGAGCCAGGTGAGGATGCCCGTGGACTCCATGCTGATGAGGCCGGTATCCACCAGTAGCCAGATGACGGCTGCAAACAGCGCCGCACCCAGGGTCACGCCCAGCCAGCCGAGTGCATCGAATGCCGTTTTGATGCAGAAAATCCAGCCGATCAACAAGACCAACCCAACAATGGTGAGCACCGGACCAAAAGCTGCTTCCTCGTTAAATGCCCAGGAGAAATAAGAGTAGCCGCTAGGGTTATAGGTGCCGAGCACCAACAACAATGCGAATATCCATCGACCGAGAAAGCCATCTATCCCAATTTTTTGCCCCATTTTATTTTTGCTCAATAAAAATTAGGGCTTAAGTTAGAGGATAAGTGTTTCAATGGCAAGACAGCGGCGGTGACGGGGTACGACAGGTTGGCAAATAGCGAGCACAGTGAGCGACGTATAGACGCATCACCTGCCGTCTTTTAGCGAACGAGATGTGGGTCTGAGGCGTGATAAAGTGGCCATGGGCAAGCACCTGACCAGGTCAGCAAGGGCTACTGACGCGCACTATGCTTTTCTGGCATAGTTTTATTGGCTAATGTGGCAAGGGTTAGAGGCGCTCACAGGAGAAAGAAAATAATGATACAGATTCGTTCGATGATGTATTTCATAACGCTGATGATATATGCCGGCGGTAGTTTAGCTGACACCTTCGTGGCCCATTGCGGCTTTTCTGATACACCCGATAAAGCTCCTGTGCAACTATCGCAATGTACCTTTGCCCAGCAACAGGGGCACGTAACAGTAAAGTTGAGTGATGGATCACAGATTGATCTTGCGCCGATAGGGGATAGACCGGGTAACTATACCGATGGGGAGGGTAAGGCGGCATATCGTCGCGGTGGCCTTGGTGATTCAGGTATCAAATTCAAACTGGCGGACACAACCCTGGTCGTTTATTGGCGTATCGACAAATGGAGCTGTGACAAAGTGGAAATGGCCGGGCCCGATGGGTGTGCGCTGTCTTACGGTACTTTGGAGTTTCAGGTCAGCGCTACCGATTCCGGATCACTAAACCGGTTGCAAATTGAGAGCCAGGGCTTGAGCGTGGTGGAAGGAAAATTCGATAGTGAAATCGACGGGTCGGCTTATCTTGTGGAACTGGCCGATCTGGATGCCAATGGCTGGCCCGAACTGTATATCTATGTCAGCTCCGCCGGAAGTGGCAGTTATGGCTCACTGGTCGCCTATGCGGTCAACAACGGCAAATCCATGACGCCGATCTATTTGCCGCCTATGGGTGCTGAGGTGAGCGTCGGATACCAGGGTCATGATGAGTTCGCGGTGGTTGAAAATCGCCTGGCGCGCCGTTTTCCAGTGTATCTGCCAGGGGATATCAATGCGCAGCCCAGCGGCGGGATGCGCCAGTTACAGTATGCGCTGATAGCGGGGGAGGCGGGCTGGCAGTTGATGGTGGACAGGGTTGTCGAATTCTAACCAGCTACCGACAGCCAAATCATTGATGGTTTCGACTTATACTTGCTCACTCAAGTCTTCAATACAGGAATTACCAATTGACCAGAAAGCGTCATTTTTATCAACCCAAGGATGGGCATCGTTTAGCGCATGATCCTTTCAACGCTAT
>CALJWY010000305.1 GCA_937974465.1 uncultured Lysobacterales bacterium
TTTTCCAGTACCAGGTCAACGACCTGCAATAACAGCCACGCCGTGATGACGTAACCGATGGCCACCCGGAATACATTTCGGCGCTTGAGTTCGTCAAAAAAGCTCATAAAAGCTCCCGTAGGGTGGGTAACTTGTTACCCACCATTCCAGATTTGTTCTTCCAGTTGGATAACAAGTTACCCACCTTACGTTCTTTTTTCATGGCCACAAATTCATCTTTTCCAGCAATGCCTGGAAGCGGGGGTGGTCGCGCACCGGGTCGTAAACGTCCATGCGTTTCATGTGAATGGCATACGAATCACCCCCGGCAAAACCTGTTTCGAGATAGTCCAGCGCCAACTCGTGTTCGCCTAAAATCATAAAATAAAACGCCTTACCCATTGTGCCATCCGGTAAGTCAGTAGCCTGGGAAATCAACTCCAGCGCCC
Source organism: uncultured Lysobacterales bacterium (assembly GCA_937974465.1). Classification (GTDB taxonomy): domain Bacteria; phylum Pseudomonadota; class Gammaproteobacteria; order Xanthomonadales; family SZUA-36; genus SZUA-36. Next base: position 429 of record CALJWY010000305.1, read on the forward strand.
TTGGTTTCAATGCCGGGTTTTCTAGTGCATCTATGACGGCCAAATCAGCACTAATATCCTCACCAATCACCCTGGCATACTCATGGGCGCGCGCACGTGCCTCGTCATATCTGCCAGTAATCTGGTTGAGCGTCATCAGGTTACTAATTGCGGCCTGGAAGTTGGGGTCCAGCTTCAGGGCCTCCCGGTAATATGCAAAAGCCTCCTCTTTCCGTTCGGAATACATCAATACCCACGCAATATCATGGGGGATGATAGGTGCCAGCGGATCGGCACGGCGGGCCAGTGCGAGTTGATCCAGGGCCGCATCCAGCTGCCCTTCCGCAGCCAATAATTCACCGAGCCACTGGTGTGCGGTGGCATAACCAGGGTCGATGCTGATGGCCTTGTCAAAGTCCTCATGGGCACCCTTGAGATCGTAGTCATACATAAATTTTATGTAGGCCGACGTGGTCAGGGCAGGGCTGGATTGGGGGTTGATGGCGAGTGCTTTTTCAATGGCGGCGTGGGCCATGGGAATATACTCAGCCATGGTTCCGGAACCATACTCAGGTATCAATACATAGGCATCGGCAAGCGCCGCCCAGGCCTTTGCATAATCAGGGTCCGCTTGCACTGCTTCGCGCAGAGGTTTGGTACTGGCCAACAGGGAATCCGGAGAGCGTTGATTCCACAGGTGGCGGCCCAGCAGGTATTTGTTGTAGGCATCAACATTGTCGGTCGTCTGGGTGGTAACCGGGGTCCGGTCTGCGCCGGTAAGTGTAACTTTGAGGGCGCTAACGATCGCCTGGGCAATCTCATCCTGCACCGCAAAGATATCATCCAGCTTCCTCGTATAGGTCTCCGACCACAGATGGGTGTCGGTTTTGACTTCGATCAACTGCGCAGTCACCCGGATGCGGTCGTTGGCCTTGCGGACACTGCCCTCCAGGATATGATCGACCTGCAGTTCCGCGCCAATTTCGGACAAATTCTTGTCACTGCCTTTGAAGGTGAAAGAAGACGTGCGTGAAGGTACGCGCAAGCCGTTCACCCGTACCAGCACATTGAGTAGCTCCTCCGAAATGCCATCAGAAAAATATTCGTTCTGCTTGTCGTCGCTCATGTTGACAAACGGCAATACGGCAACAGACTTTTCCGGTTTTTCCCTTGCCGTGGTTGGGGCATTATCGACAGGCTCCGCTGCAGCGGGAGAAGTTGACGCTTGCTCGCTTTGATGCCGTTTTTCTGCGTCCTGCAGCCAGAATTTATCCACCAGCAAAAATACCACCACCAGCAGCAGAGCAATGATGATATTACGGTTCATCTTGCGGGCGGTTTTATGGGTAATGGACTGTGACCGGTCAACGTCAGCTTCGCGCTTAACACCTTCCGGGGTCATCTCAAACGCCCAGGCAAAGAAAACCGCCAACGGGAAACCGATGGCCAGAGCCAGCATGAACACCTGCATCACCCAATCGGGTGCGTTGATGTTTTCCAGCACCAGGTCAACGACCTGCAATAACAGCCACGCCGTGATGACATAACCGATGGCGACGCGAAAGACGTTGCGGCGCTTGAGTTCTTCAAAAAAACTCATAAAAACCCCGTAGGGTGCGTTACTTGTAACGCACCGTTGATAACGACACATCGTCCTAGGGGTAATGAATTACCCACCCCACAAGTTTCCATAGGGTTTTCGTTGCCAACCATATATTTCCTAGTTACACGCAAAATCATCATCTCCAACCGGTCTGCAGTTGATCGGGAAGCCATTTACCCGCCAGTAATCAACCAGGTTGATTCTGCGTACCAGGTTTTTGTAGGTCGCGGTGTTACGCAGGGGGTTGATGATCGGATAGTTGAACCAGGTTGTGTCGAGAAAGCCCAATACCTCTTCGATTTGGATACCTTGTTCCATTATTTTTTCGGCCAGTTCATAGTCACCATAGTAGGCCGCCCAAAATATGTCAGTCGCCCATGTGCTTTTGAATCCAAGTGAGAGGGACCGATCCAGATTTGTTGCAAGAAATGCCAGGGCATCTTCCCTCGAGTTTAAGTTTGGAATCAATTGATCCAAATAACCCTGCAATTTACCGCCATCTGACACTGACCAGTCAGTCGTGGAAAGTGTCCTGGTCAATTCGATGGCACGCTCAATTTTGCCGTCACTGACAGACATCTGGATGGCATGGCGTAACGGGAAATCCTGACCTTTGCCGCTTGACGCCATCGCTCTTTCTATATCAGCCCAGCCGCCGACCCGGTCTCCCGATGCGTAACGAATGCCGGCGTGTACCGTCAGGTTGAGCCAGGATAGCGGGTCAAGTTCGGTGGCTCTTGAACTGTATTTGAGTGCTTCGTCAAAGTAGCTCATGCGCCAAAGCATCTGTGTGTATTGCTCATTAGCCTCTACTTCATCCGGGTTCAGAGCCAGGGCGTGCAAGTAATTCTCTCTAGCTTCTGTCCACTGGTAACGATCCCGGTAAATATCACCCAGCACCGAGTGAGCCATTGCCAGGTTCGGATCAATCTCCAGCGCCCTGTTAGCCATTGATTCTGCCAGTT
>CALJWY010000306.1 GCA_937974465.1 uncultured Lysobacterales bacterium
CTCGAAGCACTTTGAAGAATAACTGTCCCGGGCAGAGAAGCCCGGGACAGTGTGGACGATTAACGCCAGCCAAATGCGAACTCAAGTTCCCATTGGTTCATGTCAATAGAAATTGACTGGGTTGGGTCAAACGGGTTGCCCGATGTCATTGGATCTGTAAATGTCGCAGGTCCCTTAACCTTATTGTTCATGGCATACATGAAGGACAGGCTCCATTCGTTACCTGAGGGCAGTCCGCGGGTAAATCCAACGGTCAGATGATCTTCGATCGTGGCAGGTGCCAGGATGTTGAACATCACTTCGTTTTCAGGGATGGGCTGATCGCCATGACTGTAGCCGGCGCGCCAGGTCATGGTGTCGCTTGAACTCCACTGCGCACCAACCTTGTAGATGGTCATGTCTTCCCAACCAAAACCGCCGCCGTTGCTGCCACCGAAGCAGCTTGTCGTATCCCCACCAACACAGGCATAGACGTTTCGAACCGGGTTGGCGATAGAATCGATATCACCATAGGCAATGTTCTCAACATCGAAATTCAATGCGAGCCCTGGGTTTGGACGGAATGTAAGGCCAAGTTTGATGGCTGCCGGAATATCAAAACCACCATGCTGCGCAAACAAATCTGAATACTTGTCAAATTTGCCCATGTTCATCTGGGTCTGATAGCTGCCCGCAAATGCGAACTTTTCATTCAGGTCCCACTGGAAGCCAATTTTTCCGCCATAGCCATATGACTTGTCATGTCCATTATTGGAAAGGTTTTCGGGGAACACTGTGCCGCCGCTGGCAGCAAAGGTTTCCGTGTAACCTGCAAAAGCTCCGACGCCCCTGGCAGAAAACAATTGCATCACACCAATTAAGGATGCACCCAGGGTGAAATTGTCACTCAAGCTGCGCGCGTAACCGAACTCAAGGAACGCCTGCATCAGGTCAACACCCGCGGTTCCGTTTTCGCCTTGACCAAAGAGCCCACCACCATAGGTGCCCGGTATTGTCATAACGGGGGCAGGTCCCATGGGGCCGTCTGGATCAAAAGTGGCGGTGCCGCCTTCCCAGCGGGTATTCATACCACCCCTGCCGTAAAAAGCTACAGACCAGGCTGATTTGTCATCAATTTCCCAGGCACCCGCCATGTGCGGGATAAAGAAGTAGTTCTTTTTACTATCAAGATTGTTTGGGCCGATGGTAAACGCACCACCTTGCCCATTGGCCATACTTTCGCTGGATTCGTAATGACGCAGAGGGCTGAAAACAGAAATGCCAAGGTCATATTTGCCGGCATTTGCTAGTGCTGCGGCTGGGTTGTTGGCCACTGAAATTGCGTCTTCTGGCATTGCCAGGCCTGCGCCTGCCATACCTTTGTTCTTGGTGCCGATACCGTGGGTGAAATAACCATTGGTTGCCCACAGAGGAGTTGTTAAAAGTAAAGTTGTGATGGCCGTAAATAGCCGAGTATGACGTTTGAGCTGCATTTTAGCGCTCCCTTGTGCAATGAAAAAATGTTGACCGTCTGTGCACTAATGAACCCATGCACAATTTTTTTGTAAATTAAGCATACTTAATTTAACAAAGTGTACTATAAGAAATATTGCTTAAATATCAAGCAATTTAGGTTTTTAAGTTGTCAATGATTGATGTAAATCATAAAAAAATCATATTGCATGCATTAAAAATTAATGTTCATAATTTCAAGCTGAACAGCCATCGGAAGCACAGAATAATTCGTACAGAACCTCGACGATTCTTGACGCTTCCCCGCTCTTCAGGGAGTAAAAAATGGTTTGTGCTTCCCTTCGGGTTTCTACCAGGCCCTCTTTCCGCATTCTTGATAAATGCTGCGATAAAGGGGATTGGGAGATTTGCAGAATAGCGGCTATCTGTCCAACAGATTTCTCTCCTTCCGCCAGGTGGCAAAGAATCATCAATCTATCTTTGTGGCCAAGTGTTTTCATCAGACTACTGGCCCGATCTGCTGATTGTGCCATTTGTGCCAAGTCGATGTCAGCGTCATGTTGCATGTTGCTTTTATCCTTTCCTTGAATACCCATCAATAAAAATCATGGTTTAAATTTCGATACACTTGAGGTCGTGGGCAATCACCACCGGACCAGGGTATCGCTTATGAATTTCTTCCAGATTTTCTTTAAAATTTTCCAAGCTTCGGGCCATGAAATGGCTCAAAACCAGTTTTTTAGCATTTGTTTGGGTGGCTATGTTACCAATAATGGCGGGAGAAGCGTGTAAATTACTTGCAACGCCTTGGGCCACCGGCATATGCATCAATAAAATATCTGCGCCGCGGGCGAACTTAATAAACTCATCGGAGCTACCATTCTGGTCGCCTGCAAAAACAACAACATGTTCGCCAAGTCGCACTTTGTATGCGAGCGCAGGTACGGGACCATGCGGGACTCCAAGAGCATCTATGTCCATGTCTGTAGCCTGGTTCGAGTAAACCCGGGTTGCCCGCCTCGTCTGCGGGTTAACTTCGGTGCTGTCGAGATGGACAAGGCCATCACTGCCATCAAGGTATCCTGATAGGTAGGCATATGCTCCCTTGTCATACCCAAGCAAGCGATCAAGGTATTGGTTAAAACCGGGATACCGCCCGCTGCCTGCCGGTCCGCTGATCGTCAAGGCTGCTTTTCTGTCTGAAAAAAAGCCTGATTTCAATAGCGCCACCAGGTCGGTGGAGTGATCGGTATGTAGGTGGCTGATGGCAATATGCCGAAGGTCTTCAAATTGCGCCCTTGCTTCGCCGAAACGTAGAAATGCGCCGCCACCGGAATCGATCAGAAACCGGGAGTGGCCATCGACCCAAAGCAGGTATGAGGTGGATGCTCGGCCATCGTCGGCAATTGGTCCACCCGAACCCAGGATCTGCAAGTCCAGCCCCGTCGCTCCTGTACAAATTTCAGATTCATCGGCCTGCACATAGGTTGAGCTAACATAAGATATCAGTATGGCCAGAATTGATATAAGGTATTTCATAGGGCAATTATTCGGGTTGTAAATTTGTTTCCGAGTGATTTGGCCTGTTTATATGTTATGTTTTTATAATATAAACCAAACCAGGGCCAAATGCCTGATTAATTTATGTTGAATAGCCAATCTGAAGTTGAGTTTAACCAATGAAACCCATCGTGAAGTCGTTCTTTGATGAAGCAACCAATACTGTTACATATGTCGTGGCTGATTCGCCTGGAGGTGTGTGCGCGATCATTGATCCGGTGCTTGATTTTGACCTGGTATCTGCGCGCACTGCAACGATCTCGGCCGATAAGGTACTGGCTTACGTGGCTGAAAATGGTCTTGACGTATCCTGGATTCTGGAAACCCATGCACACGCAGATCATTTGTCCGCAGCGCAATACCTGAAGAACAAGGTGGGCGGAAGGACAGGAATTGGACGGTTGATCATCAGGACCCAGGAAATATTCAAAGGTATGTTCAATCTAACCGATGAATTTCCAGCCGATGGAACCCAGTTCGATAGCCTGTTTGATGATGGGGATATATTGAAGCTGGGCACGATGAGCATCCGGGTTATGCACACGCCGGGACATACTCCGGCTTGTCTGACCTACCTGGTCGGAGATGCAGCGTTTGTCGGCGATACCCTGTTTATGCCGGTTTTTGGTACGGCACGGGTTGATTTCCCCGGCGGTGATGCGGCAACCCTGTACCGGTCTATCCAGCGTATATTCGGGCTTCCCGCGGATACACGGTTATTTATGTGCCATGACTATAAGGCCCCGGGTCGAGATCAGTTTGCCTGGGAAACAACGGTTGCTGAACAAAGGGCCAGCAATGTGCATATCCACGAAGGTGTAAGCGAGCAGGAATATATCGAGTTCCGCATCAAAAAAGATGCAACACTG
>CALJWY010000307.1 GCA_937974465.1 uncultured Lysobacterales bacterium
CGAGGACTGGCTCAGCTGCGAACCATTTTGTGATAAGCGGACCGCCTCGTGCGTAAATTGCCATGCGAGTGTTCCGATCAATAAAGAGGCCAGCACATAACTTGTTGCCCGGAGCCACTTGTCCAGCAGGTTGCGTTGGGGCGGAGTGGAGAAAACGTTATGAACTTCGGGTTCTCTAGATTCGGCGCTTGAAAGCAGTTGCTGAGTTTTTTCCTCGGGAATTTCAAGGAAGCGCGCGTAGGCGCGAATATAGCCATTCCGATATACCGGCGCCAGGTGATTGGCCTGTTCAAGCTCAATAGCATGCAGGACTTTCTCATCCAGGCCGATGGCTTTTGAGACCGCAGCCAGCGAAAGCTTTTGTGTCAAACGCGCCTGCTTCAGGTGCTCACCCGTTGTCATTGGGATCAGTTGTCGTTGGTTCATTTTCCTGAAATTCTCCGGGCTTCTTCGGCCTGGTTGGATCCGGGGTAATTGGTTTCAAGTGTAATTCTATATTTATTTGCAGCCCGTGTGTCACGTGATGCATTTTCAATCTTGTAGGCCAGCAACAGGCTCTCAGGTCCGTGGGTTGCCGCGGCCTCGAATCTCTGTATAAACGCCCTCGCGCCCAGGTAGTTCTGCTGTTCAAAACTCAGCCTGGCCATTGTCAGCAAGGCGTCGGGAAAACCTGGGTCGATTTTCAATGCGCGCCGCAGAAAATCATCCGCCTGGCTCACGTCGCCGACACCCAGCGCGCAGGACCCCGCGTTGGTCAAGGCAACCGCAGGAGAGCCATAAAACGGGTCATCAAGGGACCTTAAAAGGTGTTCAATGGCGAGCGCTTCCTCTCCATGCTGACACAGGAAAACGCCATAATTATTGTTAACATCACCGTTATCAGGGTCGACCTCATAGGCCTTTTTATAATGCTTGCCCGCCAATTCGGATTCGCCGATGCGTTCGTACAAAACAGCCAGCACCGTGTGCCCTGGTGCGTAGTCTGGATCTTCCCTGACTGCTTTTTTGAGTTTGCCCAGCGCAATTTCAAATTGACCGCGGTTCATGTATTCCAGGCCGAGAGAGGTATTGGATTCCGCGGCCTTGCGGCTATTGCTCTGATTTTCCCCGTCATCCACCTGCGAGGAAGCACAGGCACCCAATAAAACCAGCAGCAATACGAGCGCCAGCAAACGCAACAGCCCCGCCACTGATGGACTTTTAGTCACTCGACTATGCCTGGGATGTCTGCACGAACGGGTTTTCATGAATTGGTTTCCGCCATTTTCAATTTGATTCTCTCACTTCTTTTGGTCCTGTCCAGCACTTTACCCACCAATTGACCACAGGCGGCGTCGATATCTTCACCACGGGTCTTGCGGACCGTGGCAATCAGGCCACCTTGCATGACAATCTCCTGGAACTTTGCAATCCGTTCCGGTGTTGAGCAACGGTAGCGGGTTCCCGGAAAAGGGTTAAAGGGTATCAGATTCAGCTTGCTGGGTACGGTTCTTAACAATTTCACCAGCTTGCGTGCATGCTCGGGGTGGTCATTGACTCCATCGATCAGTGTGTATTCGAAGGTCACCGTGCGCTTGTGCTTGTCCGAGACATAATCCCTGCAGGCCTGCATCAATTCCGCGATTGGATATTTCCGGTTAAGGGGGACCAATTCGGTACGCACGTCATCCAACGGCGAATGCAATGACACCGCCAACGCAACATCTATGGTTTCCCGCAAACGATGTATACCGGGCACCAGTCCGGCGGTGCTGAGCGTGACACGCTTGGCCGCAAAACCAAAACCCAGGTCATTACGCATCAGCGACAGGGCTGGCACGACCGCATCAAAGTTAAGCAGCGGTTCACCCATGCCCATCATGACTATATTGGTGATACGTCGCTGACCATTGCGCTCATGGCCCAGAGACTGGGCAGCCAGCCAGACCTGGCCAATGATCTCGCTGGTGCTAAGATTACGCGCAAAACCCTGCGCCCCGGTGGAGCAAAAAGAACAGTTCAGAGCACAGCCTACCTGGGACGAAACGCACAAGGTGCCACGCTTGGGCTCCGGTATGTAGACGGTTTCGACAGCGTTACCACCGTGAAACCCGATCAACCATTTGACCGTGCCATCCGTTGAACGCTGCTCACGAATGATTTCGGGCAGACGTATCTCGGCAATACTTTCCAGCTTTTGACGCAAGGCGATACCAAGGTCGGTCATCGCGCCGATATCGGTTTGTGCATGGTGGAAGACCCACTTCAGCACCTGCTGGGCGCGAAACGGTTTTTCGCCAATGGATTCGAAAAAGGCGCGTAAACCGGCTTCATCAAAATCAAGCAGGTTTACACGCTTATCGGCCGTCTTCACGGCAGCTCGACGATTTGTATTACTAAGAGCCAAAAAAGTACGCTATTTCTGTTTTTGCGGTATCCGGTCCGTCAGAGCCGTGCACCGCATTGGCGTCAATGCTCTTGGCAAAATCGGCACGAATTGTGCCCGGATCTGCTTCCGACGGGTTGGTTGCACCCATCAGTTTTCGGTTCAGGTTGATCGCGTCTTCACCTTCCAGCGCCTGGATCATCACCGGGCCGGAAGTCATAAACTCAACCAGGTCTGCAAAGAATGGTCGTCCCCTGTGTATGTCGTAAAAACCTTCGGCTTGTTCACGGGTCAGGTGTTGCATCCGGGCCTCAACAATCTTCAGGCCGGCGTTTTCGAAGCGGCTATAAATTTGCCCAATCACATTTTTTGCCACGGCATCGGGTTTAATAATCGATAATGTACGTTCAACAGACACTTAAGAACTCCCTATAAATATTTGATTAATATGGATATAAAAGATACGGTTTTTTTGTTAGAACCGGTTTGAAATTAACCCGTAAGTTTAAGCTGACAAGCGCTTGCTTGCAATCGGGTTGACGGGTATTGTGGTTGCCATCTTGACCCTGTAGTTGAGCCGCCCCTATCATATCTCACGGGTAAACCGAGCTGATCCCGGTACTGGATCGAACCTGTTAATTTCACGCTGCAGCGGGGAAACGTATGACTGCTTTTTTCCTGGCCATAATTGTATTGTCATTACTGTTATTGGCCTACTACCGAATTCCCCTACTGATATCAATTGCCATCTTGGCCGGTCTGACGTTTGTATTCACGGAATTGCGGCATTTTTACCTCGTTCCGGGTTGGTTCCGCTGGTCCTTTGGCATTATTACGGTCAGCCTGGCTGGTTTTGCCGTTAAACCTTTACGCCGCCTGTTGATCAGCAACCGCTTGTTCAGCCTGTATCGCAAGGTCATGCCGAAGCTCTCTTCCACCGAACGTGAAGCGCTGGAGGCTGGCACCGTTGGATGGGATGCGGAACTTTTCAGTGGTAAACCGCGCTGGCGTCGCCTTTTGAAACAACCAAAACCCGGACTCAGTCAACGCGAAAAAGAATTTGTTGATGGCCCGGTTGAAGAACTATGCCTGATGCTGGATGACTGGGAAATAAGTGACCAGCGCAAGGACTTGCCCGAGTCCGCCTGGAAATTCATTCGCGACAATGGCTTCTTCGGCATGATCATTCCGCAAGAATATGGCGGCCTGGGTTTTTCAGCACAGGCGAATTCGGCGGTAGTGATGAAACTTGCAAGCCGCAATGTGACCGCCGCAGTTACGGTCATGGTGCCTAATTCTCTCGGCCCGGGTGAATTGTTGAACCACTACGGTACCGACGAGCAAAAAGAACATTATCTGCCGCGTCTCGCAGGTGGTGAGGATATCCCCTGCTTTGCACTGACCTCACCCTTGGCGGGTTCTGATGCGGGCTCAATGCCGGATACCGGCATTGTCTGCAAGCAGGAGTTTGAGGGCAAGGAAGTACTGGGCCTGCGGCTTAACTGGGACAAACGTTACATCACGCTGGCTCCGGTGGCCACATTGATCGGGCTGGCGTTCCGGGCCCTTGATCCCGACGGCCTGCTGGGTGACACGAAAGATCTTGGCATCACCTGTGCGCTAATTCCGGTCGCCACGCCCGGGGTGGAGAGCGGCAGCCGTCACCTGCCTGTCGGCGCGGTATTCATGAACGGCCCGACACGCGGAAAGGATGTGTTTATTCCAATGGACTGGGTGATCGGCGGTCAGGATCGTCTTGGCCAGGGTTGGCGCATGCTGATGCAGAGCCTCGCGGCCGGACGTGCGATCTCCCTGCCATCGCTAGGCGTTGCGGGCGGCAAGATGGCCTCCCTGCTGACCGGCGCTTACGCCAGGATTCGCACACAGTTCGACGTACCCATTGGTAAATTCGGTGGTGTCCAGGAACCGCTGACCAGAATTGCCGGCAGAACCTATCGGATGGATGCGGCAAGGGCTTTGACACTGGTTGCGCTCGACAAAGGGGAGAAGCCCGGTGTGTTATCCGCCATTAACAAATACCAGTTAACGGAAGGAAACCGGCAGTGCATCCTGGACTCCATGGATGTTCATGGTGGCAAGGGCATTATCCAGGGCCCCAATAACTACCTGGCTCGCGCCTACCAGGGTTTACCCATTTCCATCACGGTTGAAGGCGCCAATATACTGACACGCTCGCTGATTATATTTGGTCAGGGCGCAATCAGGGCACACCCCTGCCTGCTGAAGGAAATGAACGCGGTAATGGGCGTGGCCAACAGCCAGGCCAGGCGCAGCTTTGACAATGCGCTTTTTACCCATGTCGGATTCACTATCAGTAATATGGTGAGAAGCCTGTTGCTGGGGTTAACCGGCAGCTGGATGATCCCTGCCCCGGTGCGTGGCCCGCACGCAAAGTACTTCAGGCGCCTCAGCAGGATGAGCGCCGCGTTTGCCTTCGTGGCTGATTCGGTACTCGTGATCCTTGGGGGCAAGTTCAAATTCAAGGAGAAGCTGTCAGGCCGGCTGGCGGACGCCCTGATTCACCTGTACCTGGCCAGCGCCATGCTCAAGCGGTTCGAGGATGATGGGCGACCGGCAGAGGATCTGCCCTTGCTGGAATGGGGCATGGAAGACAGCCTGTACGAGATACAACAGGCACTGGTTGGTGTCATCAGAAACTTCCCGCTCGCCGGTGTCGGCAGAATCGTCAAACTGATCGTATTCCCGCTTGGTTTGCCATACTCCAGGCCAAGCGACAAAACCGGCAAGGCGGTTGCGCAGATATTACTCAGTGAAAATAGTAGTCGCGACCGTCTGACCGATGGTGTTTTTATTTCAGATCGCGACGATGCGACCGGTCGGGTCAACAATGCGTTTCACCTGGTGTTGGAGGCTGGCCCGGCTGAGCAGGCCATCAAGAATGCACTGAAGGAATCCGTGAACTTTGTCAATTACGAAAGACTGGTGAAACGCGCAACCGAAAGCGGCGTGATCACCGAGGAACAGGCGACCTCGGTGCGACTGGCGCAGCAGGCCAGCGCGCTGGTAATTGCCGTCGACGAATTTCCCGCCAGGCAGACGGGGGCGCAGGAAGAGCCGCTGGCCTAGCCTTTAAAGGCGCTCATCAAATGCGCCGGCCCAGGGCCCGGCGCCAGGCTATCGGCCGTGATTCGCACCTCGCCTGGAGACATCTATTGCCAGTGAATCCGGACATCTTGAACCGTAATCTACTCTGTCCAGCCTAAAGAGTAGACTTGCTATGTCTGCAGGAACCGGCGTATGTCCTGTTCCGCATTCATGCCATCCTCATAACCCAGCTCAATCAGGGCGCCACAATAGGCCGACTCGAATAACAGGTAGCTGGCCATGCGCCAGTCACGGCCCCAGCCCCCAAGGGTGCGCAACAACACCTGAACGCTGAGTGGTATATCGCGGACATGCGCCTGGGTGACGTGACGCAGATCCTGGCTGGGCTTGATCACCAGGCTATCAATATTCTTCAAACCCGCCTGTGAACGTAATTCTTCAGGTACCAGTTGCATCGTCTGGTTGATGCGCCTCATGAGGGCCAGGTCCGCATTCAGCCTGTCCATGAAAATGGTATCCATCAGGTAACCGCCAATTTCACCGGCTGAGGGGTATTCTGCCGGCGTTGCAGGTGGCTGGTCCGGTTTCTCATCGCGGGTTCCAATGACAAGGATGTTGTTTGCACCCAGGTGAATGGCCGGGCTGAGAGGTGCAACCATGCGCATGCCACCATCACCAAAATATTCATTGCCGATGCGCTCGGCCGGAAAAATAATCGGTAAAGCAGCGGATGCCAGCAGATGACTGACCTCGAGCGTGGCGGCCTGTCCCTTACGCCGGGTGCGCCGCCATTCGGCGATTTCCGGCTGTGCCTGAAAGTAGCTGATGGCACTGGCAGAGGTATACCCCGATGCGGTCACCGCGACGCCACGCAGCGCCTTTAAATCGAGCGCGGTCTGGATACCCTCGAGCTTCAGCGCCTGCTGCAAAAACTTACGCAGTGGCGCGTTATTCAGGAAAGCCCTGGGATTGGCCGGAATCAAACCGCCAGACAGCAGGGTAAGGGCGAACTGCATACCCGATTTGAACACCGTCCACGCATCGGTCCGATACACACGCTGGCAGTGCATACTGCGCCAGAAGTGTTCAAGGCGCTCAACACCAACCATAAACTCGTGACCATGGCTGGCCAGGACGGCCGCATTGATGGCGCCGGCCGACGTTCCGCAAATCACCGGGAACGGGTTGTCCCGACCGGTTCTAAGCTCATTGATGGCCTTGAGTACGCCTACCTGGTAAGCCCCGCGTGCCCCGCCACCTGGCAACACCAGGGCAGTACATTTTGATTCCGTATCGTTCATCCTGGCTTGTTGGTTTCCTCGTGATACTGCTTGGGTGCCCTGATTATGCAGGAGACCCTCTCAGTAGCAAATCACTTCCATGAAATGTGTTTCAATTGCAGTAACTGTATACTGGAAACGTATGGCCATTGAAGGCCTTTCAGACAACATCCATGATAAATGTTTACAACAAAGGACTGCTGGAATCCGGAATATGAATGACATCCCCCTGAAAAAACCTGTCTCGGACAACAATCGCCTCACACGGCTCAAAGAGGCGGTCTCCACCGTTAACAAAATCATCATGGGCAAAGAGCAACAGGTAATGCTCGCCTTCAGCTGCCTGCTTGCACGCGGACATCTTCTCATCGAGGACTTGCCGGGTGTTGGAAAAACCACCCTGGCGCATGCTTTGGCTACCGTGATCGGTGTACGTTACCAACGCATCCAGTTCACCAGTGATCTTTTACCGGCTGACATTCTTGGTGTATCCATTTACCGACGCGACCAGGAAAAATTCGAGTTTCATCCAGGACCAATATTCGCCGAGTTGGTATTGGCCGACGAAATCAACCGTGCGACACCGAAGTCACAAAGCGCCCTGCTCGAAGCCATGGCCGAGGGCCAGGTCACCATTGAAAGCGTCACGCATGAACTGCCGATGCCATTTTTTGTAATTGCCACCCAGAATCCGCTCGACCTTGTCGGGACCTTCCCGCTACCCGATTCACAGCTGGATCGCTTCCTGTTGAGTATTTCACTCGGTTTCCCGGAACCCGAAGTTGAACGGGAACTGCTGACCGCACAGGACCGGGTTGACCTGCTTCGCGATACGCAGGCGGTCATCAATCCGCAAGATGTTCTTCAACTCCACCAGGATTGCCAGCAGGTGCATGTCAGTGAAGCATTACTGGACTACGTGCAGGCGCTGCTCGCCGAAACCCGCAGCAACCGTTGGTTTGAAGTTGGCCTGTCACCGCGTGCAGGCATAGCATTGTTGCAATGCAGCAAAGCATACGCCTTCCTGGAAGGCAGGAATTTTGCGATCCCCGAAGACGTCAAGGCCGTTTTTCCGGGCCTCGCCCGCCACCGTATGACCGTTCCCCACGGCATGGAATTCACGGTTGAGGAGCAAATTGCCGGCCTGCTTAAGCAGGTGGCCATTCCCTGACCAATGTCCGTTATCGTCACAACACCGGCACGCAGGTCACTAACAAACGTTTTATCGAGCTGGCTAAGACAGCGCATTTTCTCCAAGCGGGGACCCATGACGCTGCCGTTTACGCTCGAGTATCGCCACGTTTACGTGTTGCCCACCAGTTTCGGCTGGGGATTTGCCGTGATGTTGATCTTCATGGCCCTCGGCGGCCTTAACTTTAATAACAACATGGCCCTGATGCTGGTGTTCCTGCTGGCTACCGTTGCGCAACTTACCACCCTGATCGCCTACCGCAATTTGTCCGGCCTGACCATTGACAGCATTCAAACCGAGCCGGTCTTCAGTGGTGAAACCGCCCATTTCAGGATCTATGTCTCCAATGGCAATCATCACCAGCGTTTTGCCGTGCAAGCCGGCTTCGAAGCAGCCCAGGATTGCAAGGATTTCAACCTCAATGCCAGTGAAATGTTTCACCTGAAGCAGCCTGCGTTACGACGCGGTTGGCTTGAACTCGCGCCGTTCCGGCTGGAAACACGTTTTCCGTTGGGTTTTTTCAAAGCCTGGTCATGGTTGTTTCCACAAACACAATGCCTGGTGTATCCATCCCCGGCCAACCAGGCTCCACCCTTGCCCAATACAGGTCATGGACACTCGGGTCAGGCCAGGAAGGGCGATGGAGACCAGGTACATGGTCTGCGCAAATACCAACCCGGCGACTCAATCCAGCGCGTGGCCTGGCGAGCCAGTGCCCGCCATGACGAACTGTATAGCCTGGAAATGGAAACCCCGCGGGAAGAAGCCTGCGAACTGGACTGGGATCTGCTGCAAGGTTGTGACGTAGAAACCCGCTTGTCAATTTTAACCGCCTGGGTGATCGCCGCCGATCATAAACAGCTGTCATACAGCCTGACTTTGCCCGATGCGCAAATTGCCGCCGGCAGCGGCAGCCTTCACCGCGCCCAATGTCTCGAACTGCTCGCCCTGTACCAATTGTGAAATACCCACCGGCCAATAAACTTCATACACAGGGGATGCTTTGGGTCATCGGCGCGCTGGTTATTGCCATGTTTCCACAGTTGGCCAGTATGCCAATTCACCTGGTGGCCATAACCCTGCTGCCCATCTGCTGGCGCTTGCTTGCCGAGGTACGGCGCTGGAAACCCATGCCAATGGCTTTGCGGGTGTTGGCTACCGCTGCAGCCGTCGCAGTGCTGGTCCTGACCTATGGCGGTCTGCTGGGCAGGCGTGCGGCCGTCAGCCTGCTGGTGTTGATGTTGTCCCTGAAACTGCTCGAGACTTTCAAGATCCGTGATGCCCGCATCGTTGCCAGCCTGAGCCTGTTTCTGTGTGGTACACAGTTTTTATTCTCCCAGGGCGTGCCGATGCTGATATACATAACAGCCTGCCTGCTAAGTTCGTTGATCGCCTTGATGCTGTTACACCGTCGAGAGGCCTTTGCAGACCTTGGCGAAGCCCCGGATACCGGTCGCGGGTT
>CALJWY010000308.1 GCA_937974465.1 uncultured Lysobacterales bacterium
ACCTTTCCAGCGCGGTGCTTTGAGCCAGGAGTAGCTGCCTTCCACATCCAGGTGTTCGAACGGTGGCTCGGGACCGGTGTAATTGAGATTGGTCTCACCGTCGTAGGGGTGCAGGCCCTCGTTCTTGCCGCCATCATAGTCATACCAGGAGTGCGATACATATTCCTGGATTTCATCGGCAGCATTCATATCGACATCATGAATGGTGCTGAGATCGCGGTTCAGAATTGCACCGGCAGGAATCATGAATCCGGTTGGATCCTGCATGCCGTTGGATGGGAAATCGCCATAGGTAAGGAAATTACCCAGGCCTTCGCCCCTATTGCCCCAGTCTTTGTAAAAACTGGCTATAGCCAATGTGTCAGGAACATAAACCTGCTCAACAAAGGTCTTCATCTTGTTGATAATATCCTGCACCTGAGAGAGCTTCTTGGCATTGATCGCGGAATCAGAGTTCAAATCGATGGCGCATGGAACACCACCAACGACAAAATTGGGGTGCGGATTCTTACCGCCAAAAATAGTATGCAGACGCGCCACGTCACGTTGCCAGGAGAGCGCCTCCAGGTAATGCGAGACTGCCATCAGGTTGGCTTCAGGTGGCAGCTTGTAAGCTGGATGCCCCCAGTATGCCTTGGCAAATATCCCCAACTGGCCTGCCTCGACGAAGCCTTTCAGTTTTTTCTTCATATCCGCAAAATAGCCGGGAGAAGACTTGGGGTAACTACTCAGTGACTGGGCCAGTTCGGACGTGGCTTTCGGGTCGGCACTCAGTGCCGATACCACGTCAACCCAATCCAGCGCGTGCAGATGATAGAAGTGCATCACGTGATCGTGAATGTACTGCGCACCGGACATCAGGTTTCTGATCAGGTCAGCATTTTTTGGCACCTGGTAACTCAGTGCATTTTCCACTGAACGAATGGAGGCCAGGCCATGTACAAGTGTGCAAACACCGCAAATTCGCTGGGCAAAAGCCCATGCATCGCGCGGATCGCGACCTTGCAGGATCAATTCAATGCCCCGCACCATTGTGCCGGATGAGTATGCACTGGCGATCCTGTCGCCTTCCATTTGTGCTTCGATGCGCAGATGGCCTTCAATACGGGTGATTGGATCAACTACGATGCGTTCGCTCATAATCTGTTTCTCACTTCTTATGCGTTCAAATATTCAGACAATGCCCGGTATTGCCACTCACATTCCGTATGTGCGGATTGCGTGTTGGTCACGTCATCAATCAGGTTGGTTGTGTGCGCCATCCGCGCGCTCATTGCCGCCTGCCATGCAGGTCCCCCGACCCGCGACTGCGCAATCGGGGTGACTGCGGCAACGGTTGCGCGGGCGACAAAGTAGCCTGCCTGGTCTGCCCAGTGGCCCTCGGCACCACAGCGTGCATGACTGTCAAAGGTCACCGCATGCGCAGTCTTCAAGGCCGCAGCCAGTTCCTCTTCCGTGGCTTCGGCATCAGCCGCGGTTTTCATCACCCGGTCCAGGCGTTTATCCGTACAAAGGGGCAGAACATGGTTTACAAATAAAACCGCCAATTCTCTTTGCTGAAGGGGGTTCAGGGACGCCAGTGTTGCCCTGAATTCCTTGTCGTTGCACGTTTCGCTCATTTCATTTCACTCCTGCACATCAGTCGTCAGCCAGGTGTTCGGCAATTGTTTCGGTCAGGCTAAACAGCGGAATATCCATGTTGTATTCCTCCAGTCCGTCCTCAAGATGAATACGGCAGTTGGAACAGGCGCTGATAATGCCGTCCGGTTTAACTTCATCAAGCTGCGCTTTCTTGCGCTCAAAGACCTTGATCCGAATTTCATCGGCCCGCTCGTTGGCGCTCACGCCACCGCCCGCTCCGCAACACCAGTTCATCTTGCCGCCGTCCGGCATCTCGACAAAATTGTCGGCAAACATGTTAATCAGGTTACGTGGCTCATCGATCACGCCGCCGCGCCGGGAAATCTGGCAAGGGTCGTGGTAGGTAAGCTTTTGTGAATCCTTTCCGGTCAATTTGAGATGTCCCTGCTGGCGCAGATCATCCAGTACTTCGAGGATGTGACGTACCTTGAAATTGAATGGCTTGCCAACCAGGTTCGGGCCGTCCCAGCGTATCGCCATGTATGCATGGCCGCACTCAGGGCTGATCACCGTCTTCACCCGCAACTTGTCAGCAACATCAACGATACGCTGCACAAGCTCGGCGGCAATATCTGAAACGCCGATCTGAATACCGCTATTGGTTGCCTCGAAGGCCTCGGATGAAATGGTCCAGGTTACCCCGGCCTTGTCAAAGATTTTGGCTACCGCTTCGATGAATTCCGGGAAATTCATGATCTCCATTGAGGAGAGCAGCAGCATGTAGTCGACGTCGGGTACATCAACGGGGATCTTCAAACCGGTATCTTCTTCCACGTGTCTGATTTGAGCACGCAGGGCCGGCCACTTCACACCCATCGGGCTGCCAATGGTCACCGATCGGCCGGTAGCGGCTATCAGCCCTTCCGGAGCCTGTCCCGCTGCGGCCATGCCTTCACGGGTTTTACGGATCATCAGTGCAATATCATTGCCGACCGGACAAACCATTGAGCAGCGGCCACATAGCGTGCAACTGTCATAGACCAGTTCCTGCCACTCTGCCAGCATCGCATCGTCGACTTTTTTGGTCAGCCCAAACATTTTTCCAACCCGGCCCATCAGCGTGTATTCAGATTTCCAGATACGGCGCAATGGTTCCGTCTTATTGATCGGCGTGCGCTCCGGGTCACCGGTTTCGGTATAAAAAAGGCAGGCCTCGGCACACAGACCACAATGCACGCAACTGCTGAAGAATGCGGCTACCGATGAATCAACCTGACGTTTCAGGGCATTGATGCCTTTCTCGATCGTAGCAGTCATGATGCAACCCCCCGATAGCCGGAAATCGCGCCGTTATACCAACGCGCCAGGAACAATGTGAATGTATGCATTAACTTGGTAAATGGGAAAACGATCAATAAGACCTCGACACTCAACAGGTGAATGGCCAGTAGTGAAGGCGCGGTCAGGCCTATGCGGTGAAAGGCGAAGTAACCGGTAATCAACGGCAGGAACGTCAGCAACCAGACCAACAGATCCTCAAAATTGGTCAGGTAACGCATGACCCTGTTGGTGAGCCTGTTGATCAAAACAGCAATCATGGCAATGATACTAATCACCGCAAATGCGTCGACAACAGCACCCGGCAATGATGGCCAGCTGACACCAATCACGTCCTTGAAAAACAGGATGTGTGGTGCAAAAAAGAATAGCGGTATAAACATCGCGATATGGAAGACGTAGCCGGACACGATCGTCACGCTGGAACGTTTAAACGTGGTCTTGTCCGGAATCGTTCTGGTCACTATCGTCCTGAGGCCATTGGACATCTCGGAACCTTTCGCCTCTGCCAGGTTGGCTTTTCTGCCAAGCAGAAGAATTTCCAGGATACGGATGACCACACCAGCAACAAAGACAATGGTTGCAATCTGTAGTCCTGGTCCGCGCGCCCAGCTCAGAAGTTCAATTTCGGTCATGGTCTGTTCCTCATTTTGTCTGTTTCACGAAGCATCACTGCGGTCGCCTATTTCTCCAGGTCTTCGAGTGTGGTCTTCACGTGAATCTTGTTGCTCGTGTTTTTCTTGCTGCGGTTCATGACACCGACAGTTACTCCGGCTGCTACCGCCCCGGCGGCGGCATACTTGAGGGTTTGTGTCAGGTTATCGGTGGGCATCGACAATGCCTTGTAGAAGCCGCCACCATCCCAGAAATCCGGTTCAGAGCAACCGATACACGGGTGTCCGGATTCAATTGGGAAACTGGTGCCATTGTTCCACTTGGTGGTTGCACAGGCGTTGTAGGTGGTCGGGCCTTTACACCCCAGCTTGAACAGGCACCAGCCTTTTTTCGCGCCCTCATCATCAAAGGTTTCAGCAAACTGACCCTTGTCGTAGAACGGCCGCCGGTAACAGCGGTCATGGATGCTTTGCCCGTAAAATGCTTTGGGCCGGCCAATATGATCCAGCTCAGGAAGACTTCCAAAGGTCAGGAAATGAGCCAGTACACCGGTAATAACCACGGGAATCGGCGGACAACCCGGAACATTGATGATCGGCTTGTCCTTGATAATATCCTTGACTGAAACCGCACCCGTCGGGTTCGGGTTTGCGTGTGGAATACCACCGTATGTGGCACAGGTTCCAACCGCTATGATGGCTGCTGCACCCTTGGCGGCCTCATTCAGCATATCAAGATTGCTGATACCTGCGATGGTCGAATAGCCCGGGTTATCGAGGGGAATCGAACCGTCAACCACCAAAAGGTAGTTGCCGTAATTTTCTTCCATGGCAACCTCACGGGCCAGCTCCGCGCCGTGGCCTGCTGCGGCCTGTAATGTGTGGTGGTAATCCAGGGAAATCGAATCAAAGATCAGGCTTTCCACGGTGGAGGTATGCGCACGCGTCAATGACTCTGTACAGCCGGTGCATTCCTGGAATGACAACCAGATCACCGAGGGCCGCCTTGCATTTTCCAAAGCCTTGGCAATGCTTGGAATCATGGCTGGCGGCAATGCCATCATGGATGCCGTTGTTGCGCAAAATTTCATGAAACTACGACGCGAAACTCCCTGTTTGCGCAATGTTTCACCCAAGGTCCCTTTTTCCGGGGAGATCTCCGTCAGCGATCCATTTTTCAGGTTCAAATCCTTCGTCATGTGTCAGTCTCCGTAATTTTTACGTTTTATCCGTCCCCAGCTCCGTTACAAGCGCGTTCAATGCATCGACAACATCCTCTCGTTGCGACTTGAGGACATCCGGTGAATCAGTTATTTCGACAAACCGGCTGATGATATTGTCGTCATCGTTGTAGTGCGTCACTATCCAGACGCCGGCATATTTTGTTTCGTAGATCTCACTGGGTCCGAGAACATCCAGCAGTGCCTGGACTTCGCCCTGCCCCAGTGTATTGATGATGGAATCTTCCTCGCCTGGCGCCAGCGGAATGCTGCGCAGATCGATAATGCTGGTCTCACCGGTATCCAGAAATGTTTGCAGCGCATGACGTATTTCATGCAATAACGGTTCAACGTTCCGGGTAAGTTCACTACCAGCCTGGATATTGAACCTGGGGCTGTTTACGGTGCTCATAGCAAGCGTCCCACTGTGTAATCCCAGGTCACCTGTGGACGCCGGGCATCCGTATGGAGTCCGGCCTCTGCTGCTATTAACTGACCCCAATCCACCAGCAAACGCTCGGCTTCATTTACCGCCAAAGGCAGGGCTCGTTCAACCGGAGCGGTGGGCGACATGCCCCATTCGATCGTCCGGGGCTGAATACCAATCAAGGCCCGTTTGACGGGAAGTGACTCTGTCAGTCGTGCGATGTCAAACAGGTCCAGCAGACCAACTTCATGCGGACTGCGCCTCGCGGCACCCAGGAATGTGTCCATCTCCTGCCCCACCATGGCGCACACGGTTCCGGCAGGTGCTTTTAGCTCTGCCGCATCAAATACGATGAGATTGTTGCAGTCCTCGATATAGGCTGCCAGCGTAAAACTGAGTGTGCCGCCGTCGATATAAACAAGGTTTGATGCATCGGGATGGTATGATTGAAGAAGGTTGAGCGCGTGTATCCCTGCACCCTCATCAGTCAGGAGAGTGTTGCCGATACCGAGAACGAGTGTTTTTATTTTTTTCACACTATGTGCTCTACATTTTGCATTATCTTAGGCCAGGTGGTCGGGCAACAAATTGATGCAAGTCAATATATATTACAAAAACCTATATTAGGATTACCTACAATACACTGAGTTTTGCTTAGCTGGAGAAACCGTCAATGTGTCTCGGAATACCAATGCAAATTATTGATATTGATGGTTTTGTTGCAAGATGTGAAGCCAAGGGTGTCGAGCGTGATGTCAACCTGTTCATGATGCAGGAGGAAAAACTGGCCGTTGATGACTTTGTGGTTGTTCATGTCGGCTATGCCATTCAGAAAATCACCCAGGCTGAAGCCCAAACCGCCTGGGAACTCTACGACCAGATGCTAACGGCGGATTAATCCCGCATGCACGAACTCGCAATATGCCAGGCATTGATGACCCAGGTCGAAGCCATCGCAGATAAGAACAAGGCTAGCCGCGTTGTCCGCATCACCCTCGGACTGGGTCCCCTCTCGGGTGTCGAAGAAC
>CALJWY010000309.1 GCA_937974465.1 uncultured Lysobacterales bacterium
GCCGGGGGCGGGATGAGCCTCAGTTTTTGGCCGGGGTAGATCACGTAGGGACTGGAAATAGCATTCCACTTCGCCACGTCCTGTGGATCCATCCCGTAATTAAACGCGATGGCATACAGGGTATCACCGGACCTGACGAAATAGCTGCCGTCTGCATTCAATCGGCGCTTGTCCGGGAAGCTGGAATAATCCTCCACGGGGGCCGGCGGATTTGGACTACAGGCCGGCAAGAATAGCAATACACCCAGCAGCAGCAAGGCCAACGCCGGCAAACGCGAGTAATAGTGATTAATGGTTACCCCGGCCATCTCCATTATCCGTTCAATTTAATCAACGCAAATACGATTGCCGCGAGGGCGATGAGTATCCAGCCAATCAGGTCAATGTATTTTCGCATGCGGCCTGCGAGTTTCTCACCACCCAGGCGAATCAGCCCGGCGACCAGGAAAAACCGTCCACCCCGTCCGGCCACTGACCCTGCAATAAATGCCGGGAATGGCATTCCAACCACACCGGCGCTAATGGTAAATACCTTGTAGGGTATCGGGGTAAAACCAGCCAGCAATATGTACCAGAAGCCCCAGGTTTCAAATGCCGCCACGGCACTTGTGAAAGCACCGGCGTAATGGGAGCCCATCAACCAGGGTTCAATCCATTCAAATGCAAGTTTACCGATCAGGTAACCGGCCATGCCACCCAACACCGAAGACAAGGTGCATAGTGCCGCGTAAAACCAGGCTTTCAACGGTTTGGCCAGGCACATGGGGATCAGCATGACATCCGGCGGGATCGGGAAGAAACTGGATTCCGTAAAGCTCAGAACAGACAGGTAGGCTGATGCCCTGCGATGTGCAGCCAGTGCCAGAACGCCATCATAAAGTCGTACAAACATAAATAGGTCCCCGCGTCCCAGTCCTTAAGCCAAGCCGCTCAGCAATGGGACAAACACCACGCCACCGAGGTCTTTTTCCTCAAAGCCATCTTCGGTGCGACGTACGGTGATCAATCGTTGCTGACCGTCTCGTTCGATTGGCATGACCAGCAAACCACCGATGGCCAGTTGCTCCAGCAAATCCGTCGGTATGGCCTGTGCAGCCGCCGTGATCATGATGCCATCGAAAGGCGCCTGGCCCGGCCAACCGAGTTGGCCGTCGGCATAGCGAACGAAGATATTATTCAGACGCAGGCGGTGAAAGCGACGTCTTGCCAGTTTCAGCAGTTCGTCGATCCGCTCTACCGTGAACACCTTTGGGACCAGGTGCGAAAGGATGGCTGCCTGGTATCCCGAGCCCGTGCCAACCTCGAGCACTTTTTCCGGTTTGCCACCATCCAGTATCGCCTCGGTCATGCGGGCTACGATCCAGGGTTGGGATATGGTCTGGCTCAGGCCAATTGGCAGGGCCGTATTCTCGTAAGCGCGACTGGACAGGGCCTCATCGACAAATTCGTGTCGTGGTACCCGGGTAATGGCATTTAAAACCCGTTCGTCGCGGATGCCCTCGCTTCGCAATGTCTGCACGAGACGGTCGCGTGTACCCTGCGAGGTCATACCAATACCCCGGTTCTCGGAACGGAGCTTACTCTTGTGAATCATTCTGCGTTCCGTCCTGCTCTGTATCAGTGGAGATGGAAGTCACCCAACCTGCTACCTGGTCAAGGGCCTGGTAGCGGGTCAAATCGACATGTATGGGTGTGACCGAAATGAACCTGCGCCGAATCGCGTCAAAATCCGTGCCCGGTCCCGCGTCCTGTTCTGCGCCCGCCGGCCCGATCCAGTACATCTCGCGACCACGAGGATCAAGCGCCTTCACAACGGGCTCTGCCCGGTGACGGTGACCGAGGCGGGTAACTTCAAACCCCCTGATTTCTGACCATGGACAGTTGGGCACATTAACATTGAGAATGGTATCTGCCGGAAGCGGATCCTTTTGTAACTGTTTCACCAGGCGAATCGCGGCTTCACCTGCCGTTTCGAAGTAACGATGTTCGGGGTTTTCATCAAACGCAAGGGACAACGCCACCGCAGGATACCCCAGAAAACGCCCCTCCATAGCAGCAGCGACGGTACCGGAATAAATGACATCATCACCGAGATTGGAGCCTGAATTAATGCCTGAGACGACGATATCCGGGTCTTCATCGAGCAAACCGGTCAGGGCAACATGTACGCAATCGGTGGGCGTGCCGGAGACCCTGAACTCACCCTCCCTTATTTCCTTGATCCGGATCGGCGCGTCAAGGGTCAGTGAATTGCTGGCGCCACTGCGATTTTTGTCGGGCGCAACGATCACCACTGTTCCAAGGCCACGCATGGCCTTAGCCAGTACCCGAATACCGGAGGCTTCGATGCCGTCATCATTGCTAATCAGTATTTCCATATTAGAACCAGGCCACACTCGTTATGTCTGTTGTTGAAAATCGCATGCATCATCCGCAGGTTTGCTTATCAGGACCCGTTTTACGGACCGGGGTGTTATTGTACGGGCTAAAGGCAACTTCTGAAATGCACAAGTGGGTATATGGTGGTTAAAAAACTGACAGACCAGTCTTCAGACGAGGATTTATTCCGTCAGGCTGTGGGTGAGGTTGTGCCACTGAAATCGCCACCCAGGACAGATTCAAAAGCACCGCGACCATCCCGGCCCAGGCATCAGCGTGAACCAGTGTCCACCGCCAGGCAGTACATTCATCAAGATGATAACGATCCGACACACATCAACGCCGAAGATGGTTCATCGCATCGCAAGAACGGGGTGCAGAAAAGGATCCTGCAAAAGCTCAAGCGCGGACAGTTCCCGGTTGTGGAACAGCTGGACCTGCACAGCATGAGTACCCTAACCGGTCATGCCGCCTTGCTCGAGTTTATTGAAGGCATCCCCAACCGGACACTTGAATGCGTCAGGATCATACATGGCAAGGGTTTGCGTTCCGCCGATGGCCCACGCCTCAAGCTTATGGCCCGAAAACTGCTGCGGGAACATCCACGGGTACTGGCTTTTACTGACTGTAAACCTGCAGATGGCGGCAGCGGCGCAGTGGACGTGCTGTTGAGGTCATCATGATTGAATTGTTGATATTTTTGCTGGTAACCGGCGCCGTCGTCGCATGGTGGCAGCTGATGCAGGGAAGACAGAAAGCACGCAAGGTGGCAGACC
>CALJWY010000310.1 GCA_937974465.1 uncultured Lysobacterales bacterium
ACCTTTTTCTTTTTCCCCTTCATGGTGCCGGCCTACATTGTCCTGGCCATCATTCTGCCGGTAAAACCGCAGAATCTATACCAGGATGAAGGCCAGGAAAAATTCTGGCGCGGTGTCAGCATGGCGCCAACCGAGGTATTCAGTAATCTCAGCCACCGTTTTCGGGAACTGGACCTGAGATTGCAAAAAATGGAGGCTTATGTCACCTCCAGAGAATTTGAAATGGACCGCGAACTGGGAAAAAGCTCACGTTAACCGGTGATTTCCAGCCTTGCTACGACAAAACGAGGCTAATGTGCGCTGGAACGTAACTAAACAGTTCCAAACCGCGTCAACTTTATTAGATATGGAATGTCTTTATAAGTAACACGATGAAAATAGGTCAGCATTAAACAGGAATGAGATAATGAACCCTTACGAAACAGATACAAATTCAGCAATGGTAAATGCACCACTATTTGCTTCGGTATGGCTGGCCCTGTTCTATATGCTGCGCAAGCAATTTAATGAGCGCCGCCTTGCAGCCAGTGTGAGACTGTCAAAATCCCGTCAGGAGGATGACGAATAAACTGACCCGCCAAAGCTGAAACATAATTGCCGGCAAAGAACCTGCGCGCTGCATAATTCCGTACAATACGCTCTCAAAGTTTCTGATTTTGCGGAGCGTCCATGAACTTTTCAAATTTACAGACCCAAACCGACCAGCGCATTATGCGCATCACGATTAACCGTCCCCAAAGTCTCAACGCATTAAATGCCAAGACCATTGAAGAGCTTTCCCGGGCAATCGACCAGGCAGCGTCTGACGACGAAGTGCGCGTGGTGGTTATCACCGGTGCTGGAGACAAGGCGTTTGTTGCAGGCGCTGACATCACCGAAATTCAAACCCTGGACGAAACAACGACAGCAGAATTCGTAGAACGTGGCCATGCAACCATGCTCAAGATCCAGAATTTGGGTAAGCCCGTGATCGCTGCCATCAACGGTTATGCCCTTGGCGGGGGTTGCGAACTCGCGCTGGCATGTACACTGAGAGTCGGTTCTGATAACGCATTGATGGGTCTTCCTGAAATCTCACTGGGTATCATCCCCGGTTTTGGAGGCACACAAAGGCTGGCCAGAATCGTCGGTACCGGTCGTGGCCTTGAAATGATGCTTGGCGGCAAACCCATTAACGCGAAGAAAGCATTGGACTGGGGCTTGCTTAACCAGGTAGTCGAACAAGAGTATCTGCTGGAAGCCGCTTACAAGCTCGCCGCGCATCTTTCAAAATCTGCTCCGATTGCAATGCAGTCAATTATGGATGCAGTTAACCGGGGCGCAGACCTGCCCCTGGAAGATGGGCTTGAAATCGAAAAAGATCAGTTTGTAAAAATATGTGGGACCCAGGACATGCGCGAAGGCACCACTGCATTTCTTGAAAAACGAAAAGCGAATTTCAAGGGACACTAGAGCTCCGTCAATGGCTAACTTGAATCGGGGTGAAAGTCTTTTTCACCCGCCGTCACCAGCAGATCCATGCGGTTTCGTTGTGGTGGCAACGGACAGGTTGAATACGGATTGAAGGCGCAAGGCGGGTTATAGGCCTTGTTAAAATCAAGTACCAGCTGGTCGTTTTCAGGCATGCCGTCGCTGTATAAAAAGCGCCCTGCCCCATAGGTTTCCCGGCCACTGGTTCGGTCAGAAAAAATAAACCAAAGATCTTCTGAACTCGAAGAACCCAATCCAATCAGGCTATGCGTTTTTCCGTTTCTGTCAAACTCAAAGGTGCCATAGACCTGTGAATCACTGACCTGGCCGAGCACATTCACGATCTCGATACTCGCATTTTCCTCGGCCCGGATAAAACGACCATTGATCCGCCAGGACTCATCGGCCTGGTAATTCTCCACACCCTTGAAATTCAGCAACGCACGAGCTTGTGAATCCTTAATGCGCAGTCCATATGAACCTCTCTCGATCACATAGAAACTCAATGTGTCGCTGGTCAGGGTGGTCGGACTCCCCTTTGTGTCATAAGTCAACTCTGCTTGAGTCAGTATTTCCCCATCGATCATTACCGCTTCATTGGCCGGATTCTCAAACCTGAGCGTGTCGCCTTCCAGGAAAACACTGCCCCAATATGCCGGGCCTTTGGACAGACGAATATCATTACCTTCTGCGCTACCGATACGGTTTTCTCCATCCTTCAGCCATTCAAGGCCAACAAGTGTCAGCCATCCGTCAGCCTTCGACAAACGTTCATGTCGGCGCGCTCTCCAGTCCTCGATCGACTGCTGGTGGCTAGTGTTTTGCTGAGCTGATTGGTCTACTTGCCCTGCGGTTTGTTCCGCAGCAAGAGCGATGCCACCCAACATGGCTAAAACCAGCACGACCAACAAGGTCCGCAGCCCTGTTATTTGCTTGTGTATTTTCATTTAATTCTGCCGTAAATATCTTCGAAGCGCTCGATATCATCCTCGCCAAAATAGTCACCTGTCTGAACCTCAATGAGGTGAATATCTTCATCACCCGGGTTTTCCAGGCGATGCAGCGTCTCTGTTGGAATATAAGTCGACTGGTTGGCCTCAAGCAGGAATTCCTCATCACCTACGCGGATTTTTGCTGTGCCTCTCACGACCGTCCAGTGTTCTGCCCGTCGATGGTGGAGCTGCAAAGAGAGCACCTGCCCCGGTTTCACAACCAGTCGTTTAACTGTACAGTCCGTTGCATCTTCAAGAATGGTAAAACTACCCCATGGACGATGGACGGTTTTATGGAAACTGACCGCCTCATGTTTTAATTTAGCGAGTTGGGTTACAACCTCTTTAACATCTTGCGCCTGGTTGCGATCGGCAACCAGCACCGCATCACCGGTGTCAACAATGACCAGGTCTTTGACACCCACGGCGGCAACCACGCGGTCTTCACTCTGAACAAAGCAGTCCCTGGAGCCCACCATGATGGCTTTACCTTTTATACTGTTTCCGCTTTCATCAGACTCATATAGTTCACTGATGGCTTTCCACGAACCGATATCACTCCAGCCAAAATCACTGGCCACCACCGCAGTATTATCTGCTCTTTCCATAACCGCATAGTCGATGGATATGGACGGGCACCTGGCAAATAGCTCTGCCGGAAATTCAACCGGTGAAGCGGAGCTGTCCGTGGCTGCCCAAACCCGTTCTACGGCTTCATAAACATCGGGTGCGAATCGTTTTAAAGACTCGAGAAATGTACCTGCCTGGAAGCAAAACATCCCTGAGTTCCAGTGATACTCACCGGATTCCAGGTATTTGATGGCAGTGGCCTGATCCGGCTTTTCAACAAATTCTGCAACCTGGAAGCCGCCATTCTCTGTTAATGCTTTGCCCTGGCGGATATAGCCATACCCGGTTTCAGCATGTGTCGGATAAATTCCAAATGTCACCAGCAAGCCCTGGTTTGAGAGCCCGGTGGCTTCGATAACCGAGGCTTCGAATGCTTCCAGGTCAGCTATCAGGTGATCGGCTGGCATAACCAGCATCGATGCATGTTCGCCAAAATTATCCCTCACGCTCATTGCCGCCAGGGCAATGGCGGGCGCGGTATTTCTTCCCATCGGCTCCAGCAGGAACTGCTCATTGCCGTCACCGGCTTGCAAGCCAGCATAGAGGTCGCGTGTATAAAAAAAGTAATCCCTGCTGGTTACAGTGATAACCGGTGCATCACCTGCAACTTTCCTGGCACGCAAAAGGGTCTTTTCAGCCAGGGTTTCACCATCAACCAACTCCATAAATGGTTTGGGGTGCGCACGCCGTGACACCGGCCAAAGACGGGTGCCGGCGCCGCCGGACAAGATAACGGGGATCAATGGGGTTTGATTGTCAACGATGGTCATTGCAACTCTCTTGATTTTATTTCAGTTACGACGTCCTGAATTGACTGCATAAAGGAAACCGGGCTAATGCCAAACTGATTTCGGATTTTGCGGGTATCCAGAACTGACCAATGCGGCCGTTTCGCTTGTTGAGGAAACTCTATACTCGGTACAGGTGTTAACTCAGGCTCAGTGTCCAGTAAACCGGCAGAGACCGCCTGGCGAAAAATCTCCCGTGCAAAGCCATACCAACTCACCGTGCGGTCGTCACAGTAATGAAATACACCCTGCCGATCATCTACACCCGATTCCTGCCAGCATTTAATGACCTGGTCACTGGCGAGTGCCAGGTTTTTCGCCCAGGTCGGGCAACCTTTTTGATCATCAACAATCTTCAGAGACAATCCCTTGCGGGCCAATGCCAACATTGTCAGGACAAAATTCTTGCCATGCGAAGAATATACCCACGAAGTTCTCAGGGTGGCATGCACACAAGCTGACCTTGTTATGCATCTCTCACCTTCAAGCTTGCTTTCACCATAAATACTCAAGGGACCGGGCTGATCGCTCTCGAGATAGGGCTTATTGCCTTCACCATTAAAAATATAATCGGTGGAATAGTGGATTAAACGGGAGTTGTTTGTTTTCGCCCAGGTCGCGAGGCGATCCGGCAACTCAGCATTGACCAAAAAAGCCGTTTGCGGTTCTGTTTCTGCCTGGTCCACAGCTGTATATGCCGCCGTGTTAACGATCAAATCGGGATTGAAACGGTTTAATTCATTCTCCAACGCGTCACCATCACTTATATCCAGCTTCAACCAGTTTGATGGATCGGATGAAGGTAACATCCGGTCGGTGGCCAATACCCGGCCCCATTTAGATAATAGTGGAAGTAGTTCAGTGCCAAGCTGTCCCGCGGCACCCGTTAATAAGATTTTCATGCGGAAACCGCCGGCAAACGCTCGCTTGGAACTTCTCGCAAAGCAGGTGCCTTACGATCCTTGTCTGAAACGGATGTGGGTTCAATTGGCCATTTAATGCCGATATCCGGGTCATTCCAGGCAATAGCAGCATCAAACTCCGCTGCATATTCAGTCGTACAATGGTAGTGAAACAAGGCGGTTTCACTTAAAACCATGAAGCCATGCGCAAACCCTTCCGGAATATACATTTGACGGTGATTGTCGGCGCTCAACTCGACCCCGGTCCACTGACCAAACCAAGGCGAACCGGGACGGATATCCACTGCCACATCAAAAATGCGACCTTCCATTACAGATACCAGCTTGCCTTGAGGTTGGCGATACTGGTAGTGCAAACCCCGCAAAACCCCTTTTACAGAGCGTGATACATTGGCTTGTTTAAATGCTGTCGGCAGACCATGTGCGCCATAACTGCTGGCCTTCCAGCTTTCCTGAAAGAAGCCTCTCTCGTCACCATGCACCTGCGGTTCAACAATCACCACCCCTTCAAGGCCGGTTCCAAGAACCCTCAACCGTCCACTCCTCGCTCCAGAAGCTGAATCAGGTATTCGCCATAACCACTGTTTCGTAATGGTTCGGCCAATTCCATTACACGATTTCGATCAATCCAGCCCTTGAGAAAGGCGATCTCCTCGGGGCAGGCGACCTTCAAGCCCTGGCGAGACTCAATGGTCTCAATGAAGCTGGAAGCCTGCTGTAGTGACTCGTGGGTACCTGTATCGAGCCAGGCATAACCCCGGCCAAGACGCTCAAGATGCAAGCTGCCATCATCAAGATAGCAACGATTCAAATCTGTAATTTCCAACTCACCCCTTGGTGAAGGCTTTAAATCCCGGGCAAACTGACAGACACGTTCATCATAAAAATACAGCCCGGTGACTGCGTAGTTTGATTTTGGACGCGCTGGTTTCTCTTCGAGACCAATGACCCGGTTTGACTTGTCAAATTCAGCCACCCCATAGCGTTCAGGATCGCGCACCCAATAACCAAATACCGTACTGCCTCCTGTTCTTTGCGTGGAACGTGTCAGCAAATCTGTTAACCCGCCACCATGGAAAATATTGTCCCCCAGGATGAGGCAGGACGGGTTTCCATCAATAAATTCTTCACCAATAATAAAAGCCTGCGCCAGGCCGTCCGGGCTTGGCTGAACCGCGAATGATATGTCAATGCCCCATTGACTCCCGTCGCCCAACAACTCCCGGAACAAAGTCTGTTCGTGTGGCGTGGTAATCACCAGAATCTCCCTTATGCCAGCTTGCATCAGGGTCGACAGTGGGTAATAAATCATTGGTTTATCGTAAATTGGCAGTAGTTGTTTACTGATAACCCGGGTTATCGGATACAACCGGGTACCACTTCCACCGGCAAGAATGATGCCCTTTCTGTTATTGGTCATCGAATGAGTTTCCGTTGTAATTTTTCATTACCAAGAAATGAGAACGCACAAAACATCATCATGACATTTGATGATTGTCCTGCAAGCGACTAGATGTTCAGAACGGAATGTCGTCGTCGTCAAATCCACCGCCGGAAGAGGCCGGTGCCGCTTGCTGCTGTTGCTGCTGCGGCTGAGGCTTGCTTCGGAATCCACCACCGGTATTTGGCTGTGAACCACCGCCTTCACCACCACGACTTCCCAGCATTTGCATATCGCTTGCTACCACCTCGGTGGAATAACGATCCTGGCCGTTCTGATCCTGCCATTTGCGGGTCTGAAGTTTGCCCTCGATATAAACCTGGCTGCCTTTTTTCAAGTATTCGCCCATAATTTCCGCCAGTCGCTGAAAAGCCACAACCCTGTGCCACTCGGTTTTTTCAACCTTCTCACCGGATTGCTTGTCATTCCAGCTCTCTGAAGTAGCGATCGTAATATTTGCGATTGCCGCACCACTGGCGGTGTATTTTATCTCCGGGTCTTTGCCCAGGTTACCCACCAAAATTACTTTATTTACACCTCTTGCCATCTAGCCTCTCCTGCTGTGCGAAGCTCTGCTCCGCCGATTCAAAATCTGACCATAAAGTGTAGCATACACAATCATGTTTGCTGGCTGTTATCAGCCGACCTCAGCCATATAAGCATGG
>CALJWY010000311.1 GCA_937974465.1 uncultured Lysobacterales bacterium
ATTTATACCAGGACGGTCGAGTTGCAGCAGGTCAGCCCGCATTTGCGGCGCATACTCGGCAGCCCCTACGTGGCCCGCTCACGCCAGGACATGGGGTCGGGAGTGCTAATCAGTGCGGATGGTTATATTCTGACCAACTATCATGTGATCAGCCAGGTGCAGAATATCAACGTCGGACTTTGGGACGGTCGATTCGCGACCGCACAGGTTGTCGGCAGTGACCCGGAAACCGATCTCGCCGTCCTCAAGATAAACCTGACCGGCCTGCCGGCGGCGCCACTGGCGGAAGATACCCCACTGCGTGTCGGGGATGTGGTGCTGGCCATCGGCAATGCCTTCGGGCTTAGCCACACCGTCACCATGGGTATCATCAGCGCCACCGGACGCAATGACCTGCGGGCGGTGCTGTACGAGGATTTCATCCAGACGGATGCTGCTATCAATGAAGGCAACAGCGGCGGGGCCCTGATCAATTACCGGGGCGAAGTGATTGGTATCAACACACGTAATCTCGGCCAGGCGCAAGGCGCACAAAATATTGGTTTCGCCATTCCGATTGCCATGGCCAGGAATGTCATGCAGCAAATCGTGGAGAGCGGCAGTGTCCGCAGGGGCTGGCTTGGAGCACTTTTCAGTGACCTGCCAATGTCGCTGCAAACCGATGGCAGCGCTTTGCGCCGTGGCATCCAGGTGCGCGATGTAACACCCGACGGTCCGGCCTGGAGCGCCGGTATCAGGCAGGGTGACGTCTTGCTCAGTATTGACGGTGAAGAAGTCGGGGACGCGCGGGCATTAATGCTCATGATTTCCCAAAAACAACCCGGTGGAAGGGTTGAATTCCAGGTCAGCCGCAATGGCGAGATGTTTGAAACCTACGCCACCCTGATACAACAGCCACCCATGCGCTAACAGCCGGAGCAGTCACGTTGACCGCTCCTGTTTGTGTGCCCGCCGCGGGGTGCTACTCCTTGTATGCTGTTATTTGCCGCGCACCTTGTATGCCTCTTTAAAGCGCGGCTCAAAATCCTTGGGCGCCTTTATTTTCAGCACCACGCTGTCGCTGTTGTCACCCACATTGACTCGAATGGTGTAATCACCCGGGACCGCGTAAAGATCATGACCGAGCCTTACCGATTCAGCATAAGGTGTAGCGGCCAGGTTACCTGCCTTGCCTTCATCGTCGGCCTCTTCCGCCTTCTGCAGGGCGGCCTGTTCAGCTGCCAGCGCCAGTTCCCGGTCTACGTGTAAATCCCAGACGATACTATTCATGCCCGCTACCGCCTCGGTATCCAGGCGACGGACCACGGCATCGTTTTCATCGACAATCTCGATGTTGGCAGGACCACCGGTGCTGCTCCAGTACTTGAGCGTCGATTTGGGTGCTTCCTGTGGGTCAAAATACCAGCGTGAACGCTCACTGCGCCAATAGCGGCTGGCGCTAACATCATCCACGTAGAAAGCCTTCAGTGCTGTATCGCTACCCGCTTCTGCAAGATCCTGTACTGGCAGGACATCGACAATCCAGATACTGCGACCGTGTGTGCCCGCAACCAGTTCACGCTCGCGCGGATGTACCACCAGGTCATGCACCGGAACGTTGGGCAAACCACCCTGCAAGGCATTCCAGCTATCACCCCGGTCGGTGGAAACATACACACCACGGTCTGTACCCACGTACAGGACGTCCTCCATCAATGGGTCTTCGCGAATGACATTGACCGCCTCGGCCGGCAGGCCTTTGCTGATATCCTTGAAATGTTTGCCCAGGTCATCGGTGCGATAAACATAGGCCGTGATGTCATCATCACGATAGCCGTTGAGCGTGACATAGGCGCGCTCCCTGGCATGGCTCGACGCCTCGACCCGGCTGACCCAACGGTCTTTGGGTAGCCTCGCAGCCACATCCTGCCAGGCCAAACCACTGGATTCGGTGACCCAAACCTGGCCGTCATCGGTACCGGCCCAGATCAGGCCGAATTGCAGGCTCGACTCCGATACCGACGTCAAGGTCGCAAATGGCACATCACCACGCTTGTCCGAACGACTCAAGTCGCCGGAGATAGCGGTCCAGGTCTGGCCCTGGTCCATTGAACGGTAGAGCTTGTTGCTGCCGAAATAAACAACATCGGCATTATGCGGGGAGAGAATGACCGGCGCATTCCAGTTGTAGCGCAGCGAGGCATCACCAAAATCATTTCGGGGCCGAACCTCTGCACGGCTTCCGTCAGCATTTATCCTGGTGTAGTTGCCAAACTGGTAACCGGTATAGGTGGTCTTGTTGTCGCGTGGATCAACCGCCACGTACATGCCATCACCGCCATTGATGCGCCGGCAGTTGGCGCCGGTCTGCCAGCGGTTGGTGGATGAACAACGCATGGTGCCGTTGTCCTGCAAACCACCGTAGACATTGTAGGGTTCGGCCATATCCACATTGACGGTATAGAACTGCCCGAGTGGCTGGGCATCCAGCTTGACCCAGGTCTGACCGCCGTCGTAGCTGACGTCAGCACCACCGTCATTACCGATCATCAGGTGATCCGGCTGCTGCGGATTGATCCACATTGACTGATGGTCACCATGGACGTCGCGACCCTGGACCGAGAACCATGTTTTGCCGCCATCGTCGGATTTGACCACCGGCACACCGAGTACATAAACCTGGTCTGCGTTTTTTGGTGATACCCGGATCTCGCCGAAATAATATCCATAGGAATAAACGACCTGGTCCAGTGGCTTGTCATGGGTTATGTTCCAACTGGCGCCAGCGTCATCGGAACGCCATACCTGCAAACCAACGATGTCGGTATTGAACAGGTTTGCGTTGGCATCACCCAGCTCATCAATGATGTCCTGGATACTCACCTTGCCGGCCTTGACCCAATCGATCAGCTTGCCCGCATCCACATCCACCGCGAAATCCGAACCACGGATAAATGCCTCGATTTCGTTTTTATCCTGGGCCAGGAATTCTTCCTTGCTCATGCTGCGCAGACGCTTGGCGTTGACAGGGCGATCACCAAAATTCCACTGCTCTTCGGGTAAAGGCTCCTGGTTATCGATACTGACATACAGGGTTTCCGGACTGGCTGCACTGACCGCCAGGCCGATGCGCCCGACATGCTTTCCGCGCGGCAACCCGCCTTCCAGCTGTGACCAGTTGTCACCACCATTGACGGATTTGTAAACAGCCGAGCCATTACCGCCTTCGACGAAATTCCAGGGCCGACGCTGGCGATCCCAGGCCGCTGCATACAGGGTGCTGGTATCACCCGGCTTGAAAACCAGGTCAATGACACCGGTCCATTCGCCACCCTGCAGAATCTGCTGCCAGGTTTTGCCGCCATCGGTGCTGCGGTATACACCCCGCTGCCCGCCGGGTGTATACAACTTGCCCAATGCAGCCACGTAGATCCGGTCAGAATCATTGGGGTCAATCAGGATACGGCCAATGCGGTCGCTATCACCCAGGCCCATATAGCGCCAGTTTTTGCCACCATCATCGGAGCGGTAAACGCCCATCCCGCCATAGGAGGAACGCGAGGAATTGTTCTCGCCGGTACCCACCCATACGGTTTCAGGATTATTCGGGTCAACCGCGATATCGCCCATGATGATGCTGGCCTGCTGGTCAAACAGCGGTGCAAAGCTGTGGCCATTATTACTGGTTTTCCACAGGCCGCCGGATGCATATGCGGCATAAAATGTATATGGCTGACCGGGTACCACTTCCATATCCACCAGGCGCCCACCCTGCACGATCGGGCCAACATTGCGCCATGTCAAACCCGTGTAGGGCGAGGCTGCCTCGAGTGCCTGGTGCGCCTTCCAGGCATCTGCTTTGCCGGCATAGTCTGCTGCCCCGGCCGGACGTGGCCGGGCCTGTGCCGATGTCATCGCCAACAGAACCGGCACCAGGACAAGCGCTGTAATCAATTTTGAGGTTTTCATAGTAATTACCTGTGCATCAAAGTGGCCATTCCCGAGAGGACCGGTATGCTGTGTCGATTACGCACTTACCGGGCAGGCCAGAAATTGTGGTAAGGATTCTGCACGGGCTGAAAATGCTGCCAGTGCGGGATAGTTTCGCAAGCGTTCGTCAGACGTGTCGTTATGAACGATAAATCGCCAGGCTGTGGCAATGCTGATATCCGCCTGGCTCAGCTCTTGGCTGAACAACCAGCTGTCTGCTGATTCCCCAAGCGGGGCAACATAGGACTCCAACAGCTCGATCGCACCGTACAACTGCTTGTTCAGCCGCTCGATCCAGGCTGCATGCTGTTTTTCTTCCGGCCGCTGACCTGTCTCGTATATAAGCTGGGCGCGTTTCTCCATCACGATCAGGGCGGTACCGATATAGCGGGTCGCGGTAATGTATTGTCCTGCATCTGCAGGCATCAGGCTGCGATCGGAATGTTGTGCCTCGAGGTATTGGATAATCAAACTTGAGTCGATCAGTGCCTGGCCGTCATCCAGCACCAGGGTTGGTACTTTGACCATCGGGCTGATAGCCCTGAATTCTTCGAAATCCCTGAATATGGACAGCTCGCGGTGCTGATAGGGAATTTCCAGGCATTGCATGGTGATTGCGACGCGGCGCACAAAGGGTGAATCCAGGAATCCGATCAACTGCATATGTGTTCCTTTTCCAGCATTACTGTTTCGCGTACCTGTTCCGGTATTCCTCTTCAGGCCGTTGGCTATGCCACCCCGGCCTGGACCTGGTACTTACCGGCACGGTCGCCGGAGGGTGTTTCACATTTCGTGAAAACCTTGCAATGGTTGGCGCAAAGCACATGGTAGCGATAGCTGGATATGCCGTGCGAGATCAGCCGGTCATCATTATCCGCCGCCCTTAGCCGGACGGCTTCACTTGGTTCAACCATGCCATGTTGCTCCGTCATGTGGCGGGTCCAGCGATCGGACTTGATGCGCACCTGGCGATGTCCCGGCCAGGGAGTCTCTGATTCATTCTGAGCGAAGTAGATTACGATTCAAAATGTTCAGGCTTACCAAGAGCAGGCACCTTCAAGCGAGGCCCGAATCGCAGCCAATAGCTGGCTATTGGCAAGATTTGGAACGCAGACGCTGGACATTTTGGATGTAAGGTACGAGTTCATGAATGGATCAGAGGCTCCTTAGTTCTGGATAACGATTTCAGGCATCTGCAAGGTCATGCTGCGTGGCATGACGGACAATGCACCGGCAGTGCGTCGCGCCAGGGCACCGTAGCTCTTCGCATGGGGCGAGTCCGAGACCTCCATCATGGTGGGCTTACCCGCATCCAGAGAGGAGCGTATTTCCATCGCCAGTGGCAGACGGCCCAGCAACGGCAGGTCAAAATCCTTTGCCATCTGTTCACCACCGCCCTCCCCAAAGATGGCCTCTTCATGGCCGCAGGCGGTGCAAATATGGGTGCTCATGTTCTCAACCACCCCCAGCACAGGCACATCGACCTTGCGGAACATGTTCACGGCGCGCCGAGCGTCCAGCAGAGCGATATCCTGCGGTGTGGTAACGATCACGGCACCGGCAACCGGAATTCTTTGCGCCAGGGTCAACTGTATATCACCGGTTCCCGGCGGCAGATCGATGATCAGGTAATCGAGGTTACCCCACAGCGTGTCGTTAAGCAGCTGCTGAAGTGCTGAGGTCACCATGGGACCACGCCAGATCATGGCTGAATCCTCTTCAACCAGGAAGCCGATGGACATGACCTTCAGACCATGGGCTTCTTTCGGAATGATATGTTCGCCATCTGTCCTGGGCTGTCCCTTGACCCCCAGCATGGCCGGTATACTCGGGCCGTAGATATCCGCATCCAGCAAGCCGACCCGCGCACCCTCATGCTGCAAAGCCAGTGCCAGGTTCACCGCGGTGGTGGATTTACCAACCCCGCCCTTGCCGGAACCAACGGCAATGATATTGGCGATGGAGGCCAATGGCTTAAGGTCTTCCTGTACCTTGTGGGGAACGACTTTGCTGCTGAAATTGACATTCACCTTGTCAATTCCCAAGTCACTTTCCAACTTGGCCTTGATCACTTTTGCCAACGCCTCACCCTTGTCAGCCAGCTTGTAACCCAGGCGGATATCGACGCTCACACTGTCGTCCTGGATATCGATATCACGCACCGTGCCGGCAGACACCAGGTCACGTCCGGAATTTTCGTCATTGATCTCAGCCAGCAAGGCCGTTACGGATTCTTTGTTCATTTATCGGTTGCTCTCTATTTGGTCAGTCGCTTTTCAGGCAAGCCAATCATTGTACCTGCTCAGCACGAAGCTGTTAACCATTGCGGGAAACGCGCTCCAGGCAGAAAACAATTAATCGGGTTTTGATCAACTCATGCTACAGCTTGGCTAACCTCCATGCCATAATTAAAGATTCGGACATTCCCCCGTCAACGGGCATCAGCAGAACACGATATGAGCAAACCAAAAAGAAGAATCCTGGTCACCAGCGCCCTGCCCTATGCAAACGGCGCAATACACATTGGGCATATGCTGGAATACATCCAGACCGATATCTGGGCACGATTCCAGCGCTCACAGGGACACGAGTGCTATTTTGCATGGGCGGATGATGCCCATGGCGCACCGATCATGCTGCGGGCACAGGCGGAAAATATCACCCCGGAAGAACTGATTGGCAGGATGAACGCCGAGCATCAACAGGACTTCAAGGATTTTGGTCTGAGCTTTGATCACTATGCAACCACGCACGACGAAGCCAACCGAGAGTGCGTTGAAATGATCTACCAGCGGCTCGAAGAGGGTGGCTATGTTGTCAAGCGCACCATTTCGCAGTTCTACGACGAACAGCAAGGCATGTTCCTGCCCGACCGCTTTATCAAGGGCACCTGCCCCAAGTGTAAATCCGAGGACCAGTATGGTGATAACTGTGAGGTCTGCGGAACCACCTACACCCCAACCGACCTGATCAACCCCCGCTCTGCAGTCAGCGGGACAGAACCGGTCATGCGCGATTCGGAGCACCACTTCGTACGTCTTTCCGAATTTGAAAACCGTTTGCAAAACTGGATGACATCCGGCGCCCTGCAACCGGAAGTGGTCAACAAGATGCAGGAATGGTTTGAGGACGGTCTGCGTGATTGGGATATATCCCGTGATGAACCCTATTTTGGTTTCAAGATACCGGGCACCGATGACAAGTATTTTTATGTCTGGGTAGACGCACCGATTTGCTACATGGCCAGTTTCAAGGAACTGTCGGAACGCATCGGCCTGGATTTTGACGAATGGTGGACGCCGGATACCGACACCGAGCTGTATAACTTCATCGGTAAGGACATCATCTACTTTCATACCTTGTTCTGGCCGGCCATGCTGATGGGCTCGGGTTTTCGTGCACCCACGGCAGTTTACGCGCATGGTTTCCTGACCGTGGATGGCGTGAAAATGTCCAAGTCACGGGGAACATTTATCCAGGCCCGCACTTATCTTGATCACCTGAACCCGGATTATTTGCGTTATTACTTTGCCGCCCGACTGGGCCCAGGTACTGGTGATATCGACCTGAATCTCGAGGATTTCGTTTTCCGGGTCAATTCCGACATGGTGGGTAAAGTCGTTAATATTGCCAGCCGCTGTGCAGGATTTATCCATCGCGGTGGGGACGGAAAATTGGCTTCCGCCTTGCCTGAACCGGCCTTATATGAGCATTTCGTCGATCAGCGGGAACTCATCGCTGATGATTTTGAGCAACGCAACTACCAGTCCGCGATCCGCCGCATTATGGCCCTGGCAGATGAGGGCAACCGCTATATCGATGAACACAAACCCTGGCAACTGAGCAAGCAGGAAGACCAGAAAGACAACGTCCAGGCCATTTGCACACAGGGCATCAACCTGTTCCGCGTATTGATGACCTACCTGGCCCCGGTGGTTCCGTTTACGGCAGACATAGCGGCCGAATTTCTCGGTCGACCACTGGACCTCTGGTCCGAGCTGGATCAGCCAATGCTGGGGGTTGCGATTAACAAGTTCCAGCCATTGATGACACGTGTCGACCCCGTCAAGATCGAAGCCATCATCGAGGATTCAAAGGAAAACCTGCAAGCGGCCGGCGAAGAGGCCGCGCCCGCCCTCGACCTGGCAGATGAAATCACGATTGACGACTTCCTCAAGGTTGACCTGCGGATAGCAAAAATCGTCGATGCGCAGGCCGTTCCCGAAGCGGATAAGCTGGTCCGGTTGACGCTGGATATCGGTGGCGAAACCCGCAATGTTTTTGCCGGGATCAAATCCGCATACAAACCTGAAGACCTGGTCGGGCGCCACACCGTGATGGTAGCCAACCTGAAGCCGCGCAAGATGCGTTTCGGCGTCTCGGAGGGCATGGTGCTGGCTGCCGGCCCCGGTGGCAGTGACCTGTTTATACTCACACCTGATGAAGGTGCGGTTCCGGGCATGCGGGTCACCTGACGCCGCCAGGGGTCTGTCGAACTGGATATGGGCGAACACTTACTGATCCTTGTAAGCACGGTACTGGCAAACAACTTTGTCCTGGTCCGCTTTCTTGGCCTGTGTCCGTTCATGGGTGTCTCCAACAAGCTGGAGGGCGCCATCGGCATGGCGATTGCCACCGCCTTTGTGTTGACTCTTTCATCGGTCTCCAGCTACCTGCTGCACCAGTACCTGTTGCTGCCGTTAAAACTCGAGTACCTGTCTACCCTCAGTTTTATTCTGGTCATCGCCGTGACCGTACAACTGACCGAGATGTTTATGCGTAAAT
This sequence comes from uncultured Lysobacterales bacterium, assembly GCA_937974465.1. GTDB lineage: Bacteria > Pseudomonadota > Gammaproteobacteria > Xanthomonadales > SZUA-36 > SZUA-36. The sequence goes on from CALJWY010000311.1 coordinate 8,755, forward strand.
CGAGCCCGGTACTGTATCGCGTGCTGGGCATATTTCTGCCCCTGATCACCAGTAATTGTGCGGTGCTGGGTGTGGCTCTGCTGAACGTGCAGGAACAGCACAACCTGCTGCAATCCGCCCTCTACGGATTCGGTGCAGCCGCAGGGTTTGGCATCGTGTTGATCATGTTTGCGGCCATGCGTGAGCGCCTGGCGATCGCCGATGTGCCAATGCCGTTTAAGGGCGCCCCGATCGGATTGATCACCGCCGGCATGATGGCGCTGGCCTTCATGGGTTTCAAAGGCCTGGCCAACCTGTGATTGGCGGATCCCCACAGTGCTTGTTGCCATGCTGATTTCCATACTGGTTCTGACGGCACTCGGACTCGTCTTCGGCCTGGGTCTTGGCTGGGCCGCCATCCGTTTCCGGGTTGATTCGGATCCACTCATCGAACGAATTGATGCCTTGCTGCCGCAAACGCAATGCGGGCAGTGCGGCTTTCCCGGCTGCCGGCCCTATGCGGAAGCCATTTCCAGTGACCAGGCTGATATCAACCAGTGTCCACCGGGCGGTGAAGCCGGTGTCAAAGCACTGGCAGACCTGCTCGGTCGCGAGCCCAAACCATTGAACCCGGAAAACGGCGAGGAAACCGCCAAGACCGTGGTGGTGATCGATGAGCAGCGCTGTATTGGTTGTACATTGTGTATCCAGGCCTGCCCGGTAGATGCCATCGTCGGTGCTGCAAAGTTGATGCATACCGTGATCGAATCGGAATGTACCGGTTGTGACCTGTGCCTGCCGCCGTGTCCGGTAGACTGCATTGACATCATTCCGGTCAGGACCAGCATACCCGGCTGGCGTAGCCCGCGACCTGCAAAGGTGGTGCTGACCCAATGAATCGTGCATTGCTCTCAGCGGCAGAAAAAGTGGAGCTTGCCCGCGAGGCGGGTAAACGCACACACCACTTCCATGGTGGTCTGCGTCTGCGGCACAACAAGAAAATCTCCTGCCAGGATCCCGTTATTCAGCCACCTTTGCCGGCAAGCCTGACCGTGCCCCTGTTGCAACACATCGGTGATGTCGCCGAGCCATTTGTGAGCGCCGGCGATGCGGTGCTCAAAGGGCAGGCAATTGGACAGTGCCAACCCTGCGCCACAATCCATTCACCCGTGTCGGGAACGGTTGAGGCGATTGAGAACAGACCCATGGGCCATCCTTCGGGACAGGCGGGTCCCTGTGTCATCATTCGGCCCGACGGCCGGGAGCAATGGACCGGGCTCACCAGCATTGAAAACTGGCAGGATGCAAACCCCGAGACGCTGATCAACCAACTCCAGAACTGTGGTCTTGTCGGCCTGGGCGGAGCGGTATTCCCTACCCATACCAAGGCTCGCGATGGCAGAAACCGGAACATTCACACCCTGATACTGAATGGTTCCGAGTGTGAGCCCTACATCAGCTGTGATGAAATGCTGATGCGTGAGCAGCCCGAGAAAATTGTTCTGGGAGCGCGGATTCTGCGCAGAACCCTTGGCGCCGAGCGCGTGATCATAGCCATCGAGGACCAGATGGGTGCGGTGCAAAAAGCCCTCACCCGGGCAGCCGATCTTGCCGACTGTAAAAGCATCTCCGTGGTCAAGGTGACCACCATTTATCCCGAGGGTGGTGAGCGGCAATTGATACAGGTGCTTACAGGACTGGAAGTCCCGGCAGGCGGGCGCCCTTCAGACCTCGGCCTGGTTTGCCAGAATGTGGCAACCGCAGCCGCCGTGGCCGATGCCGTGGTAGAGGGCAAGCCGCTGATTGAGCGCTACGTGACGGTGACCGGCAACGGCATAGCACACCCGAGAAATTTCAAGGCCCTGCTTGGTACTCCGTTTTCACACCTGGTGGCACTGAGTGGTGGCTATACAGACGATGTCGCCCGCCTGGTCGTGGGTGGACCGATGATGGGTTATCCGCTTGCCAGTGATGATGAGCCGGTGGTCAAGGCAAGTAATTGCTTGCTGGCCCTGACTGCAAAGGATATTGAAGCACCACAACCAGAAATGCCCTGCATCCGTTGCGGAGAGTGCGCCCGGGTCTGCCCGGCCACCCTGTTACCACAGGAATTGCACCTGCAGGTCAGAAACGGGCTCTGGGAGCAGGCACAGGAATATGGATTGTCGGCCTGTATCGAGTGCGGCTGTTGTGACTTTGTCTGTCCCAGCCACATTCCCCTGGTTGACTGGTTTCGCTATGGCAAGGGCCAGCAACGCGAACGGGCACTGGAGAAAACGGCAACCGAACAGGCCCGCATGCGCTTCGAAAACCGCGAGGCACGCCTGTTGAAATCAAAACAGGAGCGGGCCGCAAAGATGGCGGCCAGAAAGCAACTTCTGCAGGGCAAGGCCGCGCAGCAGGACCGTATCAAGGCCTCGATCGCACGGGCAGAAAACAAGACTGCCAAACCTGGCAACGACAACCCCGGAACTGGTGAGCAAGGGAAACTTCCTGATGACACGTAACTTCCGGACCAGTGGCGCACCTCATATGCCGCCGCAAAACACCATTGCAAAAGTCATGCTCCAGGTATTGCTCGCACTGGTACCCGGTGTGCTGGCCTATAGCTGGTTTTTTGGTCCCGGGATACTGATCCAGATCATACTCGCAACGCTGTTTGCCCTGCTGTTTGAAGCCATTATATTGCGTTGGCGGGGCCGCCCATTAAAACCCTTTATCAACGATTACAGTGCCGTGGTGACGGCTGTTTTGTTTGCCCTGTGCATACCGCCACTGGCTCCCTGGTGGATCAGTTGTATCGCCATGTTGTTCGCCATCGTATTTGCCAAGCACCTGTACGGTGGTCTCGGCCAGAATGTTTTCAATCCGGCCATGGTCGGCTACGTCGTGGTTTTGATCAGCTTTCCGCAGGCCATGACATCATGGTTGCCACCATTGGCCCTGGCGCAGCAAAGCCCGGAATTGATGAGTGTGGGTTTGCTCGCTAGTCTCAAGATCATTTTTAGCGGCACGGTACCATTTGCCGGTGGCTGGGATGCAATCACCCAGGCAACACCGCTGGACACTCTGAAAACCGGTATCGAAGCCGGCCGCATGGTGCCGGAAATCCGTAACACACCGTTGTTTGGAGATTATGGCGGCATGGGTTGGGAGTGGGTCGCCAACTGGTTTGCACTTGGTGGCATATACCTCCTGTACAAGCGAACCATCAGCTGGCAGGTGCCCGTCGCGATGATCGCCACTACTGTCCTGCTCAGCCTGCCTTTCTGGCTCGCCGACCCCGACAGCAATCCCTTCCCCCTGCAGCACGTCTTTTCCGGCGCCATAGTGCTCGGTGCATTTTTTATCGCCACCGATCCTGTCAGCGGTTGTGTCAGCAATCGCGGCCGGCTGATTTTCGGCGTGGGAGTTGCGGTGATCACCCTGGTGATCCGGCGCTGGGGAGGATACCCGGACGGCGTTGCCTTTGCCGTTCTGCTGATGAACATGGCGGCGCCGCTGATCGATCGTTATACACGACCAAGGATGTACGGCGAATGATGAAAAAAGGCTTAAGCGTCATCCGCAGCAGCCTGTTGCTGGGAATCATCGCGCTGATGGGAACGGCATTGCTCGCTGGCGTCAATGCATTGACCCATGAGCGAATCATTGAGCAGGAGAAAATGCGCGTATTGCAACAGCTCAATGAGATTGTGCCGGTAGATTCTTTCAACAACGATCTGCTCGCAGACAGGATAGAAATCCAGGACGAGGCCTTCTTCCGTCATCCGGCACCGGTGACCGTTTACCGGGCCCGCATGGACGGCAAAGCCGTTGCCATCATGATGATGCTCACTGCAGCCGATGGCTACAATGGTGATATCCGTCTGTTGGCCGGTATAGATGTGCATGGTACTGTCCTGGGCGTCAGGGTAATCGCCCACAAGGAAACACCCGGACTTGGTGACCCCATCGAACTTGAAAGGAGTGACTGGATCCTCAGCTTTACAGAGAAATCCCTTAACAACCCTCAACTGGATGGCTGGAATGTCAAAAGAGATGGCGGCCAGTTCGACCAGTTCACCGGCGCCACCATTACACCCAGGGCCGTGGTCAGGGCCACTCGCAGGGCGTTGCAGTACTTTGATGCCAACACCCAGGCGTTGTTCGATACAGCGTCGATAAAGGCGGAATAGGAGCGATCATGTCCAAGGGTGATCTCAAACAAATACTGGTTGATGGGAGCTGGCGACAGAATACCGGCCTGGTCGTGTTGTTAGGCCTGTGTCCATTGCTGGCCGTCACCAACACGGTGATCAATGGGCTGGCCTTGGGATTGGCAACCATGCTCACGCTAATGGTTTCCAACCTGTCGGTTTCGTTAATGCGGGGATTTTTGCGGCCCGAGATCCGTATTCCGGCATTCGTGCTGATCATCGCATCGGTTGTAACCGTTATCGAATTGCTGATGCAGGCCTTTTTCTATGACCTGTACCGGGTGCTGGGTATCTTTATACCGTTGATAGTCACCAATTGCGCCATCATCGGGCGCGCCGAGGCCTTTGCGTCCAGGAACAAGGTCCTGCCGGCAATCGTTGATGGCTTCGCCACCGGCCTGGGTTTTTGTATCACGCTGGTGTTGTTGGGAGCACTGCGGGAAATCATCGGTCATGGCACCCTGTTGTCAGGCGCGCAAATGCTACTGGGCGACTGGGGACAGCATCTCGTCATCACCATCGTTCCCGGGCATCCCGACTTCCTGCTAGCCATGCTGCCGCCAGGCGCGTTTTTTGCCCTGGCCCTGTTGATTGCAGCCCGCAACGCCTGGGAAACCCGCAAAGAAAACACGCAAAACCAGCCGGTAACGGTGTTGAATACCGGTCATGATCCGGCCTGATAAATTGGATATTGATGAAACTTGACGACAGAAAAGAGTTTTTTAAACGACTGCAAACCCTTAACCCGCATCCAACCACGGAGCTTGAGTACAACTCCACCTTCGAGTTACTGATCGCCGTTATTCTCTCCGCCCAGGCCACGGATGTCAGCGTCAACCTCGCAACACGGCGTTTGTACAAAGTTGCAAATACGCCGAGGGCCATACTGGAACTCGGCGAGGCGGGCTTGAAGGCGTATATCAAGACCATCGGCCTGTTTAACTCGAAGGCCAAAAATGTCATTGCCACCTGCCAGAAGTTATTGGACAAACATGGGGGTGAGGTCCCGGCGGAGCGGCAGGCACTGGAAGCCCTGCCCGGTGTCGGGCGTAAAACTGCCAACGTCATTTTGAACACGGCATTTGGCCAGCCCACCATGGCCGTAGATACACACATATTCCGGGTAGCCAACCGAACCGGCCTTGCGCTTGGTAAAACACCATTGATCATTGAGCGAAAACTGCTGAAAAGCATACCGCCGGAATATTTGCTTGACGCCCATCACTGGCTCATCCTGCATGGGCGCTATGTTTGTAAAGCACGCACACCCAACTGTGCTGAGTGCATCGTCCGGGACTTGTGCCGGACAGGCCGAACGCAGGGGTTTTGATTCGGCACAACTCAATTTCAACACGTTTTAACCCGTTTCAGGTGCTTTCTTACATTTGATTGAAATATTCGCGCTCCGACTCCGGTCTAATGCCCCAAGTTCGGAATAATTCTTGAAAAGCGGTAACTCTCTTACTACTCTTTAAGCGTAACCCGAAAAAATATGTCCCTATAAACGGGCCGTAACCAACCCTTAAACGGGTTATAAAAGCTAGCGCTGACAGCGCTTTGAGTGATGTTCCCGGGCCTTTATTCCGGGTCTTTTTAAACTGTGGAGGTTTTTTAAAATGGCTGATAATTCAAAGATGGTTAACCCTGTTGCTGCTGCCGTAGGCGTAGCATTCGTTTCTTCCCTGGCAGCATCTACAACAGTACTTGCCGCTGACAACCCATTCTCAACAACCGATCTGGATGCCGGTTACCAAC
>CALJWY010000312.1 GCA_937974465.1 uncultured Lysobacterales bacterium
TGACAACAATAGAGGCAGTGTCCAGGCGCCCGATGGAAGGGATGATGCGCCGCGCAGGTACCAGCACAGGGTTGGTAATCTTGACCAGGAACTGGCTCAGGGGATTATAGAAATCCGCCCTGACCCATTGCAGAAGCAGTCTGAGAAGAATTGCGGCAACATAAAGGTCTGTTACGGTGCCGATCAAGTAGATAAAAGCGCCGCCAGGATTCATGGTTGCATTCCTTCTTCGGAAAGTTCCTGTCCGCGCCTGGTCGCCGCGGCAATGGCGGAGTTGACCAACTCGGTGAAATGACCAGCTTCAAAAATGTTCATTGCAGCCTCAGTGGTACCGCCCCTGGTTGTGACCCGCTGGCGTAACTCAGTGACATCTGCCTTGCTTTGCACGGCCATGGTGCTGGCACCATAAGCGGTGTAAAGCGCGAGCCTGGCAGCCACATCGGCTGGTAAGCCCTGGCGGACCCCCGCGTCGCGCAGGCTTTCAACCAGGTAGTAAAAATAAGCCGGACCACTGCCGGAAACAGCGGTAACCACGTCCAACAGGCTCTCTCTTTCCAGCCACACTACCTCACCGGCGGATTCCATCAGGTTTTGGGTCAGCTGGCGCTGTTTGAGGTTGCAGCTAATTGGCGCATACATACCGGTAATACCCAGGCCAATCAGTGCCGGAGTATTCGGCATGGTGCGCACAATCGGTGCAGCGGATTTAAGTTTCGCAGCGATCTGGCTGGTGTGAATACCGGCAACAATAGAAATCACCAACTGCTCATCGCTGACAAGATCACCAATTTCATCCAGCACAAGTGGCAGTACCTGTGGTTTAACCGCCAGCACAATGGCATCCATCCCTTTGATTGCATCAGTGGCGCGCTCAAAGCAATGCACGGGCCAGCGTTTCTGCAATCCCTGTCTGGCATCAAGCCCGGGATCGGCGACCTGTATGCGATCAACGCTGTGCCGGGACGCGAACAGGCTGCCAATTAGGGCAGTCGCCATGTTACCCCCGCCGATAAACGCGATTCTCATGCTTGATCCTTGTCAATATGTTTCATATCTTTCGTTTTCCAAGCAAATCCGTACCAATACGTACCATGGTGCTGCCTTCAGAAATTGCAACCTCGAGGTCCGCCGACATACCCATGGACAATGTGTCTACATCATGGCCGGCGCTTTTCAGGTCTTCAAAAAGGATTTTGACGTTTCTGAAGCTGATATGCTGTTCCGCCTCAATATCAGTCATCCTTGGAAGCGCCATCAAGCCTCTTAGGCTGATATTATCAAGCTTGGCCGCTGTCTCCGCCAGCTTCAAAATATCTTCGGGGCTGGCGCCGGCCTTCTGTGGTTCCCGGTCGATATTAACCTGTAGACACACATTTAACGGCCCCAGGTGCTGCGGTCGTTGAGCCGACAGGCGTACGAGTGTTTTTTGCCTGTCCACGCTTTGCACCCAATCAAAATTTTCAGCCAAGGCGCGTGTCTTGTTGGATTGCACGGTACCGATAAAATGCCATTGTAAATCCAGGTCGCTTAACCCGCTTTGTTTTTCCAATGCCTCCTGAAGTTGGTTTTCACCGAAAGCAGAAAGCCCTAGCTCATTGAAAACACGTATTTTTTCCGGAGGCTGTCTTTTGCTGACGGCGAGCAGTGATACTTCCTGTGGTTGCCTGCCAGCAGCAAAACAGGCCGTCTGTATCCTTTGCTGGAGCTTTTTCAGTCTTTCAAGTGAATCATTCATGTTGCAGCGAGTGTATGCATTGTCTATGGTTACCCCTGTTGCATTGAAAACCAGGGATACGGTTTCAAGCACTTTCCGTATATTGAGTCATAATGTATTGTAACGCGACAGTATCCCTGCACGGAGGGTTTAATGGATATTGCTGAGCTGCTTGCCTTTGCGGTTAAAAACAAGGCTTCTGATCTTCACCTGTCATCGGCTCTGCCACCCATGATTCGTGTGGATGGCGATTTGCGCCGTCTGAATCTGCCGGCATTGGAAAATCAACAGTTAACCGAGCTCCTGTACAGTGTGATGAACGATCACCAGAGGCGTGATTTTGAAGCCAACCTGGAATTGGATTTTTCATATGCTGTTCCCGGTCTTGCCCGTTTTCGTGTTAACTGTTTTCATAATGACCGTGGTGTCGGGGGTGCGTTCCGTACCATCCCGGCCGCCGTCTGGACATTGGAGGATATAGGCGCTCCGCCATCGTTCAAAGATATCATCAATGTGCCACGTGGCCTGGTGCTGGTCACCGGACCAACGGGTTCGGGTAAGTCCACAACGCTGGCCGCAATGATTGATCATATTAATTCAACCGTCGCAGGACATATCCTGACCATTGAAGATCCGATTGAATTTGTGCATGTATCCCGTAAGTGCCTGATCAATCAGCGCGAGGTTCACCGTGACACGCATGGTTTTAACCAGGCGCTCAGGTCTGCCCTGCGCGAAGACCCCGACATCATCCTGGTAGGTGAAATGCGTGATATTGAAACCATACGCCTGGCCCTGACTGCGGCAGAGACCGGTCACCTGGTGTTTGGAACATTGCATACGAGTTCGGCCGCCAAGACGATTGACCGTATCATTGATGTGTTCCCCGCTGGTGAGAAATCAATGGTGCGTTCGATGCTTTCCGAATCCCTGCGAGCAGTAATTGCCCAAACATTAATGAAACGAATCGGTGGCGGGCGTATTGCGGCCCATGAAATCATGTTGGGCACACCGGCGATCAGGAACCTGATTCGCGAAGACAAGGTTGCGCAGATGTACTCTGCCATTCAAACCGGTCAGAACGTGGGCATGCACACCCTTGACCAGTACCTCGAAGGCCTGGTTGCCAGGGGTATCGTTGCCCGGCAGGAGGCAGCCAGAAAGGCTGTTGACAGAAAGCTGTTTATGTAGACGATTGACGGTCTGTAAAGACCTGGCTTCAATTTTGGAGATAAGGATATGAGTGCGGTAGAAGACTGGTTACACAAAGTTCATGAAGAGGGCGGTTCCGACCTCTTTGTCACTGCTGACGCGCCGCCATGTATCAAGGTCAATGGCAAAATCCGGCCGATTACAACGGAAGTTCTGTTGCCGGAAGAAGTTGCCGAGATCGTTCATGGCATCATGACCAAAAAGCAGTCGAGGGAGTTCGAGGAAACCCAGGAGTGTCAGTTTGCGATTGCATTGGGAGAAGATGTCCGCTTCCGTGTCAGTGCATTTTACCAACAGGCCAATATCGGAATGGTCTGTCGACGTATTGAAACCCGCATTCCAACATTCGAGGAATTGGGGTTGCCGGACTTGCTGACCGATCTGTCGTTGGCCAAGAGGGGCATTATTTTATTTGTTGGTGCAACCGGTACCGGTAAATCCACATCACTGGCCGCAATGATCGGTTACCGCAACAAAAGAATGAGTGGGCATATTATCTCGGTCGAGGACCCGATTGAGTTTGTACATCTGCATGGCAAAAGCATTGTCACGCAACGCGAAGTCGGGATTGACACAGAATCATTTGAGGTCGCGTTACGCAACACCTTGCGACAGGCCCCGGATGTCATCATGATTGGTGAGGTCCGTACCCGGGAAACCATGGAGTACGCCATTACATTCGCTGAAACCGGTCACCTGGTTTTTTGTACCCTGCATGCCAACAACGCAAACCAGGCACTCGACCGGATCCTGCACTTCTTTCCTGAAGAAGCCAAGGAACAGGTGTTACTGGATCTTTCCTTCAATATGAAAGCCATCGTCGCTCAGCAGTTGTTACCCTCGGCCGACCAGACTCGGCGCTGGGCTGCTATCGAGGTACTGCTTGCTACACCATTGGTGCAGGAGCGTATCCGCAATGGCGAGATCAACGAACTGAAGAAGATCATGAAGGAGTCCTCACATCACGGCATGATTACCTTTGATCAGTGTTTATTTGAGATGTACAAGGAAGGAAAAATCACCTATGACGAGGCTATTCGCCATGCAGATTCGGCCAATGAAGTGCGCCTCGCCGTGAAAATGTCGGAAGGCGGTGATGCCGACACGCTGGCTGAGGGTCTCAGGGATGTAGAGGTTCTCGATATTTAGTGGCTCCGGCAGGTGATTTTTGCGCCGGTTAACGGAAAATTCCACTTTCGTTAACTGTTTTTTAACCCGCCTCACCTACACTGGCACGGGCTTGTTGCCGTTGGTGTTGATCCGGTGGTCAAAAAGTCCAGCAACTCCTGCTGTGAATACAGTTAACAGGGCGATTTGGGCCCAGACATGGTGGTAGAATCATCGGTCTGGGCCTTTCTATTTTTCAGGGCAGCAGAATATGGGAACTGAATGTGCGCATATTAATTATTGAAGACAACCCGGATATCGCCGCAAACCTTGGCGATTACCTGGACGAAAAGGGACATACAGTAGACTTTGCGGGTGACGGCATAACCGGCTTACACCTTGCCATTGTCAACGATTTCGATGCCATTGTTCTGGACCTGGCATTGCCCGGTATGGATGGTCTGGAGGTTTGCAAAAAGCTGCGCCAGGAGGCCGGTAAAAACACACCGGTTCTCATGTTGACTGCCAGGGATCGACTGGAAGACAAGCTGGCAGGGTTCGAAACCGGAGCGGATGACTACCTGGTTAAGCCCTTCGAGCTCCAGGAAGTTGAGGTTAGGTTGGGGGTGCTGACATCGCGGGGTCAACGGCGTGCCAGTAAGGAAATCCAGATTGGTGACCTGATTTACAACGTCGACACCCTTATTGTCAGCCGCAACGATGAGGAAATTGAGCTCAACCCGATTGGTTTGAAACTGTTGCGATGTTTAATGGAGGCTGCTCCCAACGTGGTTACCCGTTCGGAGTTGGAAAAGGAAGTATGGGGTGAGGAAATGCCTGATAGCGACAGCTTACGGGTTCATATCCATTCACTGCGCGCTGCAATAGATAAACCATTTGGTAGCAAAATGATCCAGACCCGACACGGCATTGGCTATCGTCTGGTGGAGTCAGATGCAGTACAGACGTAGGCTTCGCAGCCGAATTGTCTTTTCCTTTCTGCTGTTTGGCACTTTGCTGAGTGGGCTGTTCGCCATCAGCACGCTTTTTTTACAAAGCAACCTGGAAGATGAACTGATCGGCTCGACTCTGAAGCAGGAGCTTGACGATTACCTGGTTCAGCTACGCAAGGATCCAACGCTGGTTGAACCGTTCCATACCCGTATCCAGGGTTTTATCACCAGGCCCGGCGATCCCAATCACCGGGTCGCAGCGCAGATCAGGCGCCTTGAACCGGGTGTGCACGAAGTTGAAACCACGGAAGGGTATTTCAAGGCAGCCGTGCGCAAAGATGAAGACCTGTGGGCGTTCCTGATTTATGACATCACCGAGAATCAGCGCCTGACAAACCAGCTTGTCTGGTCATTAATCGCGGCGGTGCTGGTGTTTTCGTTGTTGTCACTGGCCCTGGGGCTATGGTCTTCAAGGCGGGTGATGAAGCCCGTAAGTGACCTCGCGGAGCGCTTGAGCCAGTTGGGTGAAGAAACACCATCGCCGGGGTTGGCAAGATGGTTCCCTGATGATGAAGTTGGACAGTTGGCAGCCGCGCTGGATGCGTATGCAGAGCGGGTACACCACCTGGTTGAACGTGATCGGGAGTTCAATGCGGATGTCAGTCACGAGTTGCGCACACCACTGGCTGTCATTTCCGGCGCAGCTGAATTGCTACTGGCACAGAAAGATTTACCGGATAAGACAAGGACCCGGATTCTGCGCATTGCGAGAGCCGCCAGGCAGTCCACCGATATCACCACCGCGCTTTTACACCTGGTGCGTTCAGAGCAGGGCATCAATCATGAGAGCGAGGCACACAGTGTCTGCAGGATTGTAGATAATTTAATCCATTTGCATGAGCCTCTGCTCGATAACAAGCAACTGGAATTAAAAATTGTCAGTGAAGACAAGGTTAGTGTCATTGCGCCGGAATCAGTGATTGCAGTCACCGTGGGCAACCTGATCAGTAATGCGGTCCGGTATACGCCCTCCGGGGAAGTGGTGTGTACCATAGGCAACGGACGAATCATGGTAGAGGACACCGGACCGGGCATTCCGGAAGAGGAACTGTCGCAGGTGATGGACAGACACTACCGCGGTCAGGGGGTGTCTGGTAAAGGGTCTGGCCTGGGTCTGGCGATTGTCCAGCGCTTGTGTGAGCTATACGGTTGGTCGATTCATTTTGAAAACCGCAAAAGTGGCGGGTTACGTGCAGAACTAAGATTTTTTGGAGTGAACAGGAATGCCACACTTCACAAGTAACCGTGAGTACTTATTTAAGCGCGGCTCTACTCGTTTTGGTTTCCTGTTTTGTTTTGGGTTTAAT
>CALJWY010000313.1 GCA_937974465.1 uncultured Lysobacterales bacterium
AACATGCTTCGTCTCAATGGCTGTAAAAAATTGATTGATTAAAATAATCTGTTAGGACTCTATATAGTATCAGACGGCACACTCTATATATAGAGCGCCTATCAGTCAATGGGCATTAATTCTATCGCTTTATTCGCTCGTAATAACGGATTTGTTTCATATGGAACAAGGATTCAGGTTTTAGCAACGTAACGCTGTTGCAAGTTACTAAACAGCAATCCGGCCTCTCTGAATTGCTCGGTTGCCCGATCAAGGTATTCTTGGACTTCTTCGATATATCCATCGGTGGATGCGGACCAAACCCTGTTTACATACCTTTCGCCTGCGGCAAATGCGCTCATGACATCGGCGTATCCCTGCAAACCAAAGACATGTTTCATGCTTTCCCGGGCATTGGCAAAATTGTTCAGGTCTTTGCGGAGCAAACGATCAATTTCAAAGCGGGCTTCGTACACCGGCAAGGTATCAGAGTCTGAATTGAGTTTTTCCAGGTTCGCAAGAAGGTTGTCCAGGCTTGCCCCCAGGATTTGCAGGTTGCCGCTGATGCGGTGACTGGAGCGGGCTTCTCCGTGATGGGCCCTGCGATACACGTACAAGGAAAATAAACCGATTGCCAGGACTGGTACATACCAGGTCCAGTTGACTTCAATCGGGTCCAGCACGGTAATGAAGGCGCCCGCAAGGAATGAAACCATGATGGGTACCAGGGCAAAGATCTTGATGTTCATACTGCCTCCAGAATCATGTACACGGCAAAGCCAACACCAACCAAAGCCTCACCCACAATGATGCCGGCGGCAATTGGAATCCCGGTGCTCTCGGCAAATTTTTCACCCAGTTTCCAGTCTGAGATGACTCGTAACAAGGTGCCAATGCTGTAGGTCAGTACAATACTGAACGGCAGGTAGAAGCCGAGTCCAACGGTAATACCCAGTCCCGGCGATGCCAGGCTCAGCAGAGCCCCGAGGCCTGCGCCGGCAATGTATTTCTGGGTGGGCACATCGCCGCCGATAATGCCATTTACCATGCTGGCCAGGGCTTGTCCCTGTGGCGCCGGAAGTTTATCGCTACCCAGGCCGTAAGCCTCGTGCAGTACAAAAATCAGGGCCATGATCAGAATCGGGCCCAGCCAGGCACCAAGAAACTGGCCCAGTTGTTGCTGGCGTGGCGTGGCGCCTACGAGGTAGCCGGTTTTAAGATCCAGCATTAGGTCTGTTGCCTGTGACATCGCAACGCAAGCGGCGGCACCTACCATAATGGCCGATACAACTGCTGCTTTAGTATCTCCCAGCCCACTGGAAATCACGATCAGGATCGTGACTGCAATCAGGGTCATGCCGGAAAGCGGTGACCAGTTTGTGCGGCCAATTGCCTCGGATAAAATAACGCCGGCAATCCAGACCCATAAGGTGCCAACCAGCGCCATTAGAATACCGCGGCCCAATCCCATTTTCTCGGTGGACAATACTGCGATCACTGCCAGCAGAATGGTTGCGCCACCAATCGCCATATATAAGAGCTTAATGGGCATTTCGTCCTTGGACATGGGCGTATTGGCCTTGGCGGCGTTCTGCATACTTCTGACCGCGCTGAGTATCATCGGGAAAGCCAATACGACACCGGCCACCGCCCCGCCAATTAACATGCCGATACCGACGGGCCGGAATAGCAGCAAACGAAGACTGTCGGGGTCATTGAGAATGACATTGGTTTCCTGGTCTACCGGGAACAGGCCAAATTGGCTCAGCAGCGGAGCCAGCACCCAATAGCAAACATATCCGCCGATAATAAAGGCGACTCCGCCTTTGCCGGCGATGTAACCCACACCGACCGACAGCAATGAGAGATACCAGATACCATTCATGTATTCCGGCCAGTTCAGCATCGCACCCAAATTCCAGTATTCAAAACCCGTTGACTGACTCAGGTAGTGCAGGAAGCCACTGCTGGTCGCTGCAATCAGCAGGAACATTGCTTTTTGAATACCTGCGCCCGGTGATTTGAGGATGGTTGCGACCGCAACCCCTCCGGGATAGGTCAGCCTTTCATAGTCGATCATTTGTTTGCGCAGCGGAATAATGAAACCGATACCAAGAAATGCCCCGGCGATGGCGCCGAAGGTCAACAGGATTGGATTGAAGTCGGTGCCGTAGCCGAGGATAAAAATTGCCGGGACCGAGAACATCATGCCGCTTGACGCACCATTCACGCCACTGGCAATGGTCTGAACGATGTTGTTCTCAATAATGGAGTTGCGCCGTAACATGCCGCGCAAAATTGCAAAACCCAATATGGCTGCCAGTTCGGAGCCTTCGATAGAAAAGCCAAGTATAAGTGCGGCATATCCGATGCTGACGGCAATTACCGCGCCCAGGAAATAGCCAACAAATACCGCGGTGGTGGTTAGTTCGGGGTAGGCGCCGTAGCGAACTATCCCGGCTGATGTGGAAGAAGAATTCATAAGTCTACTGGTCTCTGTTGAATCTGGTTATAAGAGTCCGTACGCCCATATCAGGACACCACTGAGTATCAACCATGTAATCAAAGTTAAGGGCACACCCACACGGACGAAATCACCGAACTTGTAGCCGCCGGCATTCATGATCAGGATGTTGGTCTGGTAAGCCATGGGTGTGGCGAAGCTGAGATTTGCACCAAACATCACTGCCAGGACAAACGGCTCCAGTGGCAGGCCAAGACGCTGTGCGATTCCGATCGCAATGGGAGTGCCAATGACCGCGGCTGCGTTGTTGGAAACTACGTTTGTCAGCACACCCATCATCATCATCAAACTCATGAGTACAATGGCCGGGGGCGCACCAAAGGTAATATAAACAAACAGGTTGGCAAGATAGTCGGCCCCGCCGGTCTTGAGCAGGGCCATTCCCATGGCCAGCGACGAGACGATGATCAACACGACCTGTGTACTCAGCGCATTCATTGCATCTTTCCAATTTAGGCAGCCTGTCATTATCAATACCAGGCAACCCAGCAAGGCGCTGATTTCGATCGGCATCACGCGCATGGCAGCCAGCGCGACAACACCAACAATAACGGCCAGTGCGATTGGCGCCTTGCGGGCTCTCGGAAGATTGATGCTGCCATCCAGGATAAGGAAGTCTGAACTTTGTTTGAGTTCTGCGAGATTTACCAGGGTCGATTGCACGAGTAATACGTCACCCGCGCGCAGACGGGTTTCATCCAGACCCGGGGATTCCCTTTCCTCCATACCTTCAAAGCGATTAAAGGCCAGCAGCCTCAGACCAAACCGGGACATGAGTCCGGCACTGCCAATTTTTACACCATTGAGCCTGGAAGCCGGGGTAATCGCGACCTCAGCGATTTGCTCTCCATCCGTTGACAGGGGATGGCTGGCATCGACCGCATGTTCTGCAGTGTAGAGTGTGCCGCCGAGCACACCGGCATATTCCCTCAGGTTTTGTTGGGTATCACTGATCGTAATACGGTCGCCGTCACGCAGTTTTACATCTGGCAAAGGGTTAATGAACACACCTTTGCCACGCTGGATGGTCTCCACCTTGATGTTCTCCCCGGAGCGCGCAATGGCCTCAGCGAGGGAGCGGCCGACAACCGGACTATTGGCATTCAGCCTGACCTGGGCGGTATAGACCCTGGATACACCACGATTCATAGGTGGCGCACGCCGGGGAAGGATACGCGGGGCAATTAACCAGAGGTACAAGGTCGCCACCGCTCCGGCAATGAGCACAGGCACTGCAAAGTCGAACATATTAAATCGGTCCATACCCATGTCTGCAGCAACATTTACAACCAGCAGGTTGGTTGAGGTACCAATGGTCGTTGCCATGCCGCCGACAATACTGGCAAAACCCATCGGAATGAGGCTGCCGGATGGAGACAAGCCTGTTTTGACTGCCACACCAATCAGGATAGGCAGCATCAAGACAACGATCGGGGTGTTGTTGATAAAGGCGCTTAGAAACGCGGTAATCAATAAAGTTAACAACAATGAAAAGGCGGGGCTGCGGCGCCATAACTTGGCCAGAAGCCGGCCTATCGGCTCCAGTGCGCCCGTGCTGATAAGGCCCTGTCCAACGATCATCAGTGCAGAGACGGCGATCAAAGCGCGGTTACCGAAACCCAGAAAGAAATCACTTGGCGACAGTTTTTGTCCGTCTGCCTCGAATGGAAAAAGCTGGAATCCGATTGCAAGAACCACCAGTACCACCAGGGCGGTGGTTTCCAGGGGAATGTTGTCGCGCGCGAACAGCACCAGCGCGACCACGATCATGATCATCACCGCAAGCGCATGCATGTTTGGTAAAGCAAGTTCAAGCATCGTCAATAACCCGGGGCAAGTATTTACAGGCCCTAACAGCTTCAAGCGCGTAGAAGTGTAACGCATGGTGCCAGAATTTACGGGTGTTTTTTACTCTCAATGTCCCGGCAATACCGGGATAAATGCATGATGATAGTGAGATGGCTTGCCAGCACCATGCGTCTGTCATATGCTGCGTGGGATTCGAATCACGTCTCCGGCAGGAAGTTTTTTGCAAGCCAAACACCCTCTAATTGATATTGACCCCATCGCCATTTCCATAGGTCCTGTAGATGTGCATTGGTATGGCGTTATGTATTTGCTCGCCTTCCTGTCCTTCTGGCTCATTGGAAACCATCGAGCGACACGACACCCTCGCTGGGGCTGGAGCAAACAGGATGTCAGTGACATTTTGTTTTATGGCATGCTCGGGGTGATTCTCGGTGGCCGTATTGGCTACATGCTGTTTTATGGCTTCGACCTGCTGATTGAAAACCCACTGACTATATTTAAGGTATGGGATGGCGGAATGTCATTCCACGGTGGCTTGTTAGGCGTGATCGTCGCGATGGGCTGGTTTGGCAGGAGCACAGACAGGTCGTTTGGGCAGGTTGCGGATTTTGTCGCACCCATGGTGCCACTTGGCCTTGCATTTGGCCGCCTGGGAAATTTTATTGGCGGCGAGTTATGGGGGCGGTTATCGGATGCGCCCTGGGCCATGATTTTTGCAAAATCGACCGGCTTCAGACCGGGTGACTCCAGTGCCCTCCATGAAGCATGGCAATCAGGAGCACTGGACCACCTGGC
>CALJWY010000314.1 GCA_937974465.1 uncultured Lysobacterales bacterium
AACCCCGGTGGCCGTATGTTTATCGTCTGTGGCGAATCACCGGCGATGGAAGCAAAGTTGTTAACAAAATTAAACGCAACCGAGTGGCGTGAAGAAAGCCTGTTCGAAACCGATCTGCCAAGGCTGGTAAATGCTGAAAAAGCAGCAGAATTTGAATTTTAAGAGAGATTTAGGAGTTGGTTATGCTATTTAAGACCAAGAATCACAAGCTTATGATGGCCACGGCGTTTTTCGTGGCAACCCCGGCGTTCGCGGTGGACCTGGTGGGCGTGCATGACCTTGCGGTCAAGAATGACCCGCAACTGCAGGCGGCCGCGTATCGCAAAGACGCGACCGGTGAAAACGAACGCCAGGCCTGGTCAAATCTGCTGCCAACACTGAGTGGTTCAGCGTCGTTGAACCGGGGCGATACTGAGGTTTCAGTCTCTGGTACGGTTGTTTCCGACAACGATATTGATAATGAATCTTATGGTTTGAGTTTACGTCAATCACTCTACGCACAGAGCAATTATGAAAACCTGGATATTGCGCGCGGACAGGTAAGCCAGGCTGAAGCCATCTACAACATCGCCTATCAGAATTTCCTGGTGCGGGTTGCGGGTGGGTATTTTGGTGTTTTGACCGCTCAGGATGGCGTGATCTTTGCCGAGGCAGAGGAAAGGGCATTGCAACGTCAATTTGAACAGGCGGAACAACGGTTTGAAGTTGGACTGACTGCCGTGACAGATGTTCATGAAGCCCGCGCCAGCTACGACAACGCACGTGCCCGGGCCATTGTTTCAAGGAACAACCTGGAAGATGCCAAAGAAGGTCTTTATGAATTGACCGGACAGTACTTTGACGCAATCGACCCCTTGCAGGAAGAGCTGCCGCTGGTTAAACCTCTGCCGGAAAATCCCCAGGAATGGGTGGATATTGCCATGCAATACAATCCTGCGGTGGTCTCCGCACGTGCAGGTGTTGATATTGCAGACTCCACGGTTAAGCTCCAGCGTTCCGGACATTATCCATCTCTCGACCTGGTGGGTAGTTACCGCAACTTCACCAACAACAACTACACCCTGACCGATGATTTTCAGAATCCGATTGCCACAACCGACATAACCTCTGAAGACATGCAGATTGGTTTGCAACTGTCGGTACCGATCTACCAGGGCGGCGTGGTGTCTTCAAGGACGCGTCAGTCCCGCCATTTACTCAATGCGGTTAGTGAAGACCTGGATCAGCAGCAAAAGGCGGTCGTAAGGGCGACCAACAATGCCTACCGTGCCGTCATCGCCGGTATTGAGCAGGTTGGCGCATTTGGCCAGGCCATGATCTCGGCAGAAAGCGCGCTCGAGGCCACGCAGGCTGGGTTTGAGGTGGGAACACGGACCATTGTCGACGTCCTGATTGCACAACAACGTTACTTCCAGGCGCAAAGGGACAACTCCCTGGCGCGGCATACCTATATTGTTGATCACCTGCGGTTGAAAGCAGCAGCAGGCGTTTTGGAAGAAGCGGACTTGCAAAAAGTAAATACTATTCTGAAATAAGCGGCAACAAGCCCAATGCTGGAAAGCACCAGCTCAATGTAGAGCCAGGTGATCCACGCGAACCGGGGTAAAGTCATCCGCGCGAACCAGAGTAAAGACATCCCCGTGAACCAGGGTAAAGTCATTCCCGTGAACCAGGGTAAAGTCATCCGCGCGAACCAGAATAAAGACATCCCGGCGAACCAGAATAAAGTCATCCCCGCGAAAGCGGGGATCTTTTTATGCCTGCCGTAAACCTCAAAAAGGCCCTTACCATTAGGACTTCCTAAACACTAAAGAGATTCCCGCTTTCGCGGGAATGACGGTGCCTGTGTGTGAAGTTATTGCCAGAAGGTTTCGCGGGAATGACGGTGCCTGTATGTGAAGATATTGCCAGAAGGTTTCGCGGAAGTGATGGCGCCTGAATGTGAAGTGCTTGCCTGAAGGCGCTGCGGGGGTGGCCCTGCCTATTGTGAAATGCCTGCCTGGAGGTACTTATTGATGGCTTGCAGGCTTGTATTGAGGGCGCCCTTGTTGGATTCAACCAACGCTAGAGCGCTCTGGCCCATCTGGTCGCGGAGTTCTGCGTTGTTCAAGATCAATTCCGCAGCCTGCTGGAGCTCAGATGAATTGGAAACCTGCCTGGCGGCATTACAGCCTAACAACTGGTCTGCTATCTCCCGTGCGTTAGGCATATTTGGCCCCAGTAACACGGGTTTTCCCAGGGCGGCGGGCTCCAGGGCATTGTGGCCGCCCTGATCACCGATGCTGCCACCGACAAAAGCGACGTCAGCGCAGGCGTAATAGGTCAATAGCTCTCCCAGCGTGTCAATGACAAAACACTGCGCTTCCCGGGAACACATTTCGCGCTGGCTGCGAAGCTCGGTGGCAAGACCGGCATCCTTTGCGGCCTGAATGACGCGGCCGAAACGTTCGGGGCGCCTGGGCACCAGTATTAACAGGGCATCAGGCAGCGCTTTTAGCAAGCCGATAAAAGCAGGCAACAGAACATTTTCATCCGCCTCATGCGTACTGCCGGCAACCAGGACCGGCCGTTGGGATTTCCAGTGTGAGCGCAACGCAAAACCCTTTTCCCGCAAGCCATCAGGAATATCCAGGTCAAACTTCAGATTGCCAGTCATGCAGGTGCGATCCGCTTTGGCGCCACAATCGACCAGGCGTTGCGCATCTTGCGTGCTCTGCGCACCAATCCAGGCTACGGATGAGAGAACCTGCTCAGTAAAACCCGATACCAATCCAAGGCGGTCGCTGGAGCGTGCTGAGAGCCGGGCGTTCACCATGACGAGCGGGATGCCTTTGGTCTTGGCATGCAGGTAGAGATTTGGCCAAATTTCGGTCTCGATGATAATGATCAGCCGGGGTTTCAAGCGATTCAAAAACCTTGAAACAGCCCATGGCAGATCGATTGGAATAAAGTTGTTAAAGACCCTGTCACCGAACTCGTGTCGTAGCCTGTCCGAGCCCGTGGGCGTCAGTGTTGTGACTGTTACAGGCAGTTCCGGGTGTGTTTTTAAGAGAGCCCTGATCAACGGGCTGGCGGCATTGACCTCGCCGACCGAGGCCGCGTGAAGCAAAACACCCCCTTCGGGCACGTCATCTTTAAGCAGACCGAAGCGCTCACCCCAACGGCCAAAATAGCTTTGGTCGCGAACCCCGCGCATAACAAAATACAACAGCACAAACGGTGTGCCCAACAGCAGAAGAAGGGAATACAAAAACCGCATCAGGGCTCTCGATCGACGCTCATGGGCTCCGTTTCAATACTCGCAGCCCACAGTCCGAAAAGAATCCAGATCAACGATGACATATAGGTGCCATACAAGGCGAAGTGCGAATTGAAAGGAAACAGCATCAAGGCCAACGCCAGGGCATACGGAAACGCCTCGTAGCGCCTGGCGGGCTTCATATTTCGCCAGATTCGCAGCACCAGGATAAAGCCAACGACCATTGCCAACAAACCGATGCTGCCGGTATCAGCCATCACCTCCAGGACCAGGTTGTGTGCGTGAATACCGCCGGACTTACCGCCAGAGCGCTGGATATGAATGTCATCCTCGGTGGCATATTCCATGTAGGCCTTGGGAAAGGCACGCACCCCGACCCCATTCACAGGGTGAGCCTTGAACATCTCCAGGCTGGTTTGAAAAATGGGCAAACGATAGGAGCTGGCAGCATCCAGTTCGGCCTGCGAGCCCTGTTGAAGGGCCAGGGATTGATCGAGACGCGCCTGGAATAATGGTGAAACCAGGTAACTACCAATTATAGTGGTTATGACGAACACCGGGATCGACAGGGAAACCTTCCGCAGCTCCCTGTTTTCCTGCCTGAACATCAGCCACATGTACACCACCAGCACCAGGCCCATCAGCAGCCATCCCGAACGCATACCGGCGATCAGCACCGCTCCCAGTGTCAGGGTAAAGGCAGCCACCCAGGCCCAGGAAGGCCAGCGCCTGCGGGCGTGCTCAAGCAGCAATGGTGAAAGCATGGCCAGGGTTGGGCCAAAAAATTGGTATTTTTGTACAAAAAGCGCATTGAGACGATCCGGATGCATGGCAATACCAAAAATATCATGGCCAAAAATCAACTGGATAAAACCGTCAATAGCCCAGAATACCAACAGGAATGATGTCCAGCGAACTACACGCCAGCGGGCCGAGTCGGCGCGTAATAATACGGCCATACTTAATGCCGCCGCCAGAAAGCGCAGTGCGGCAATTGAGCTGCCCCAACTTTTCTGCGGCAAAAACGAATCAAAACTGGAAAGAACCATCGGCAACCAGAAACACAGGAAGACCGGTACCACGATGATCGATATCTGACGTATGCGCTGCCGGTGTTCGGCGGAACGGGCCAAAAATGGCAGGGCGAGCGCAAAAATGGACAGGGGTATTTCGGCAAGCCGGCTGAATGGCAACAGCGCAAAAAACGATACAGCCAGCCAGCAGGGCCAATCAGTCTGCAGTCTTTTGATCAGTAGTTTCATCAACCCTCCTTAGCCAGGGCAGTTTGATATAGTTTCAGTGTTTGATCCATTGAAGCCGCCAGTGAGAAAGCATCGCACTCTCTAACCATTGGTGGCTGTTGCAGAAATATGCCGGTTCTTTGGACCAGGGCGGAAAAATTATCAGCCTGGACCGCTCCGAACGGATACATCTCACGCAGGATTTCCTTGATTCCTCCGTGATTCCAGGCGATCGCAGGTACGCCCATGGAGAGTGCTTCCGGCATGGTTCTTCCAAACGCTTCCGGGGGATCGCTACAGAGGTTGAAAACCACGTAAGAGGCTGCCATCCAATCCCGCATATCTGTCCGTACTCCACAGAAAGTGAGCCTGTCGCTGACACCATAGCGCTCGGCGAGGCCCTCCAGTTCCGCAACATACCTCGAGCCGGGTTTGGTCTGACCAAGGATGACCGCATGGATATCGTCGTATTCAAAAATCAACGCTGCCAATAATTCAACAAAAGTGGCGTGTCCTTTGTAGCGCGAAAGACGGCCAGGTAACAACAGGATGCGCTTGTTTTCCAGTTCCGGAAACTCGGCAAAAGTTTTTTCAAACCATTCCCGGGTTGGTTTGTAGCCATATGGGAAATCCGCGCGGCTGGTTCCCCCATAGATGGTGACGAGTTGCGGGCTCTGCGGCGGCAGGTAGTTTTCCAGTGTGTATTCGCGGATATGATTGGAGACAGCGATGACATAGTCACCTTTTGCCATGACCGCAGAATAAGCACTGACCGAGTATTGGCCATGCATGGATGTGATCAAAACCGGCCGCTTGCCGGCGGGAATCTTGCGCAAAGCCAGGTAGACAATCCATGCCGGTAAGCGTGAGTGTACGTGGACAATATCGGGCTGATTATCCAGCATCCATTTCCGCAGCCGCCGGATATAACGCAGCGTGGTCAGGCGTTTTCGGCCAATTGGCCAGTTAAAAAAAGCCGCACCTGCGGCATCGACACGGTTGGCCAATGGCCCATCGGCTGCGAACACGGTGACCTTATGACCATGCGCACAGAGGTGCTCGGTGATCTCGACCGCGACCATTTCTGATCCGCCAATGCCGAGAGACACCAAGGCCTGGACTACATGCATCGTTAATCAGTCAGAGTGTAGTGCGTACCGCAATACGGACAGGTTGCTTCACCACTGTCTTCAATGGGCAGAAATACGCGCGGGTGCGCATTCCAGAGCTTTTGACTGGGGGTGGGGCAGGAGAGCGGCAACTCGCTGCGGCTGACCTCCACACGTGTTTTGGTATTTGCGTATTCCAGGCTGTTATCCTGGGCGTCGGTGCGATGAGTCACAAATCATCTCCACAAAAAAGGTAGGGCGTATTCTACCTCAATATCTCGTTACATAATGCCTGTGCGATGTTCAACAGGGAAGAGATTTGAGTTTTTTCAGCTTCATCAAGCAGGGCTGCGCGTTGGCGGGCCTCGCTTAATTGACTATAGGCGCCCTGCAAAAGAGCGAGGGCGCCGGAATCCAGCCAGCCACAATCCAGCAAAGCCTGCAATTGCTTGTCGATTTCAGTTGAGCCAATGATTTGAGGATGCGCCTCGGTATTAAGCAAAAGCCCCAGTTGCACAATAAACTCAATGTCCAGCAGACCTCCATGGCCATATTTAAGCGGACTGGTTTCACCGTGTTGCGACTGTATACGTGCTCGCATATCCAGAACAGCCTGTTTAACCTGCTTAATGTCGCGCGGTTTGCTTAGCACTGCTTTTCGAATACTGCGAAAACTATCCCCGGTTTCAGGGTCGCCGGCAATTGCGCGTGCACGTGTCAGCGCCTGTAGTTCCCAGCACCATGCCTCTTCCATTTGGTAACGTTTGAACGCCTTGACACTGGACACCAGTAAGCCCGCCCGCCCATTGGGTCGGAGACGGGCGTCGATGTTGTAAAGCCGCCCGGAAGGCGTTAGAACAGACAGGAAACCAAGCATGCGCCGGGCGACCCCGGTGTGATAACGCTCGGCGGTAATCGGCCGTTTACCGTCAGAGAGCAGGCTCATGGGTTGATACAGGAAGATCAGGTCCAGGTCGGAGTCAAAACCCAGGTTACAGGCGCCCAGGCTGCCATATGCGACCACGGTTAATTGCGGGCCGGGCAGGTCGCCATGCCGGGATCGCATTTCCAATAACGCCAGTGACAGGACAGCCTGGACCAGGCCCTGAGCAAGCTGGCTGAGCACCAGGCCAACAGCATGCGCCGACATCGTGGTTTGCAGCATGGCAACGGCAATTCGCAGCTGAATTACCTGCTTCAGGTAATTGAGGTCTCCCAGGGTGGTCTCAGCATCGGCAGGACTGTTCAAGATCCGGTCTACACCCGCCTGAATACCTTCTTGGTCAGGTGGCCGGGCGCCAAGGCTCGGATCAATTAACTCGTCAAGCAGGGCGGGATAACGGGTAACTGTCTGAGCTATCCGCTGGCTTGCGGAAAACAGATCCAACATCCTCTGGCTTGCACCCGGATTTTGTACCAACAGGGCCAGGTAAGCGCTGCGTCGGCAAATGGCAGACACCAGGTCCAGAACACGCACAACCACGGCATCCGAAGGGGACTTTGCATGTATTTGCTCAAGTAAAACCGGCATATACTGGTCCAGGCGACGCGAAGCCCGCTGGCTCAGCGAAAGCCGGCTCAAGCGTTTGACAAAATCCGTGAGTGGTTTCTGGTTGCCCGCAACAGAGCCCTCATCCAGGTTATATTTCTTAATAGACTGCCAAAGACCATGCCAGGGGTTCTCTTCTGTGGCCGGGGCGGCCGGTTGCGGCAGACTTTGCTCAAACAAGAGCTGAACCTTGCTCCTGGTGTCTTCAAGTGCAAGCTGGAATTGTGCGAAATCATCGTATCCCATTGCCCGTGCAACCCTGAGGCCATCCTCACCCTCAGGGAGTCGGTGGGTTTGCTGGTCATGCAAGGCCTGGATTCTATTCTCGGTTCTGCGTAAAAACCGATAGGCACTCAAAAGACTTGAAGCTGTTTCATCCCGCAACAGGGCCAGTTCCTGCAAACCGGCCACGGCTTCAAAAATAGATGCAGTTTGCAACAACCGTTCGCGACCACCGCGAAGCAGTTGAAAAGTTTGCACAAGGAATTCAATTTCACGAATCCCACCGGGACCGCGTTTAATATCATCAAGGCGATCTTTACGCAAAGCATCCTCGCGTACATTGGCATGCATTTCGCGCAGGGCTTCAATGGCGCCAAAATCGATATACCGGCGATACACGAATGGCTTCAGAATATTCAATAATAACTGGCCTGAGGCCAACTCACCTGCAACCGGACGTGCCTTGATCAAGGCGTATCTTTCCCAGTCACGGCCCTCGCGTTGATAGTATTGCTCGAGCGCTGAAAAACTACACACCAGGGGCCCGGAGTCACCGAAGGGCCGCAGACGGGTATCTACCCGAAAACAAAAACCATCGGCGGTTATCTCGGACAGGCTGCGAATGACCTGGCGAGCCAGGCGAGTGAAAAACTGCTCATTGGCCAGACCGCGGCGGCCATCGCAGACACCACGATCCGGAAAACAAAAAATAATATCTATATCCGAAGACAGGTTGAGCTCATTGCCACCGAGCTTACCGAGTCCAATAACAACCAGTTTCTGAGCCTCACCCTCTGTATTACGCGGTATGCCGTACTTATCCTCAAGTAATTTTGTATGCTGGGCTACGGCAGCCTGCAAACACACATCAGCCATCGTGCTCAGGTCTTCGAGAATCTCATCAACCGGCGCCAGGTTACTCAGGTCGCGCCAGATCAGGCGCATCATTTCGCGGTTTCGGAACCGGCGAAGCCCCGCGTCCAGGCCACCAGCTTTGATTTCTTCCGCCAATTGCTTTTCAGTGGGCGGACTGACGCTCTCCAGTCGGCCACTGTTTTTCAGTGACTCCAACCAATCCGGGTTGCGTGTTACCAATTGAGTCAGAAACGGGCTGAGTTCCAAAACCGGAGATTGCATACTTGAGGGCATGGTTAGAGTATCTCGTACGCTGGATATTGATGTCCACCGTGACGCAATTGTATTTACAATAATGAGGTTAAGATTGGGTCAGAGCCGGTGCCAGAGTGATTACTCTGACGCCAGCCGTCTCCCCCGTCTCCCCCGGGTATAAAAAAACCCCGCCGTTTGGCGGGGTTTTAGGTCTAACTGGGGTTTAAGCAGGATGATTTACATCATGCCGCCCATACCACCCATACCACCCATGCCACCCATATCAGGTGCACCACCCATAGGCGCGTCTTCCTTCGGAAGTTCAGCAACCATGGCTTCTGTGGTGATCATC
>CALJWY010000315.1 GCA_937974465.1 uncultured Lysobacterales bacterium
TGGGAGCACTGGCATTGGGGTGGCTGGCCCAGTCTGGCTCCAGGTTGGCCATCGAGGTCAATGACGAGGTTTTTGCGCAAATTACACCGGTCAAACTGTCGATTGGTTTCCTGATGATAGGTTTTGCACTGTTTGAATTACTGCCGCGTTTTCGCAATTTGGCGTTTGATCGGCGATATTTGCCGTTGGGTGGTGTTCTTTCAGGTTTTTTTGGAGGGCTATCCGGTCACCAGGGTGCATTGAGATCAGCATTTTTAGCCAAAGCAGGATTGACCACTGAGCGTTTCGTCGGCAGCAATGCAGCAATAGGCTTCCTGGTCGACCTGACCCGCATTTCGGTTTATGTTGCGCTATTTTCCGCCGCTGGCGGGCAAATAAGCGATTTCAGCGGTTGGCCACTGGTGATTACTGGTGCAATCTCGGCTTTTATCGGTGTCCTGGTTGGTAAGCGGTTCCTGCAAAAAGTAACCATGACCAGCATTCAGACCGTGGTGGGCACCCTTCTTTTCGGCATAGGCCTGGCTCTCGTCACAGGTTTACTCTAGACCTTGCCAGGTACATCGCGAAAAGGTTGTGTGAACTTTAAATAAAAAAACCCCGCACAAGGCGGGGTTTCTAATCAGATCAGATATTTGAAGCTGTGGATTATGGAACGTCCATGAACTCCATAGAACCCAAAGAGCCTTTGACGGCACGCACTTCCTGAATCGTCATCATGGTCTTGCCGATGATAGCGTGGGAAACTGCTGAGGCGTCGCCATCAAGTTCCGCATCACAATAACTCGCATCAGTTGAACAGCTGGCTTCGGCAGCGGCCGTTGCATCTGTCTTGAATGTGGCGATTACAGAATAGTCACCCTGCGGCAGGTCAGGAAAAACAAAGTTAAAGTGATGTGCGGCCAAGGTTGTCAAAGCAAGACTGATTTCTTCTTGCAAAACCACGCAGTCATCAAGATTCCATGTAGCAGAACCCGAAGCCACATCGTCCACTACATCTAATTCCACATCAAATGTACATTCTTCAATAACCCCACCAAGCACAGCTGAAAGCTCCTGATTGCGCTTACTGAGTGTTATGTACCCAGGTGCGCCCTCAAAACATTCTTCAGAGGCCCAGTTGCACGCTAACAGTGACACGCCGCCTTCGGCCATGGCCGTTGCTTTAGAATAAGAACCCTTTCTGCCCTTAACAATGGTTTGAGTAAATAACTCAATTTGTGCAGAAACACCAACTAGAAGTTCCTTGGACTGTGGAACTTTAATGTTAGCCAAAGTAGCGCCAAACTGCGCCCCGGTATCAGTTATAGCGTCACAGAAGTTTTCTTCAGTACTGTCGCAAGCTTCTGATTTAATAACTTTCAGCCCATCAGTCCAGACTGCAGCAAACTTTGCAGACTGCGCCATGGCACCGACTGAGAACATGGCGGATGCCAAAACAATAGATATTAATAAACGTTTCATAATAATTACGAACTCCTTTTTTGTGATCCCTTGAGTAAAAACTATATCGGTTGAAACGGGCGCTGTCTGACTTCCCCCAATGCCCGCAGACCGGCAGACTAGCGTATACCTGTTGATTCTAAGAATCAACTTAACTCAGGTACATTACGTTCTGGTACTTTAATGGGTTTTTGCCTGCTGTAAGATTTGACAGGGTCTAATCCAAGAATCGCTGACCCGTCATTGCCGCTGAGGTTTTATGGATCCAGATCGGCGATCAGTGCAGCGCGAATATCCGCTCCGACTTCAGTGCTGTATTGATAACACTCATGATTTGATCCCATCGATAGTGAAGCACCTGCCCGTAACGCCGGAATCATGTCTGCTTCCAGTTCAAAGCGCATGAAATGAACGGCGGAGGTCTTCTCTGCATTGCTGCGTTCGAGGTCTTCGTTTGAAATGGCGTACACGCGGCCAAACCCATCGACCTCTAACCACACCAGGTCCTCAACACCCCTTAGCAGCGCCAGTTGCTGCTTGCGTTCGGCGACGTCCTGGTATTCCAGCATCGCCGTTGCTTTCAGGTTGCTGCCGTCCGGAATCAACGGGTTATAGGTGTCGAGCTCCTCCTGAATTCCTTCGGCCTCGAAGATCTTCTCAATACGCAGCATTTCCTGGATTTGATACTGGATGGTCAGCCGGTCTTCAAAATACAGGAAGAGGTGCGGGCCGATACCAACGCGGCGATGCTTCTTGTGAGCAATTACCTTGCGCCGGAATTCGTCGCGTTGCTCGGCATATTGTTCCAGACCCATCAGGTCAGAGCGGGTTAAGGGTGTTGCCATGATCAGATTCCGTATGCTTTTCTTAGTAGTGACAATGGGTTGCTTTCGCCGTGTTTCAGTTCGAGCCCATTGGCAATTTGGGTAGCCGCCATCGGGCAATCTGAAACCAGGTAGTCGGCTTCCATTTTCTTTACACGATTGATAACCGGGCGGGCAATTTTTTGGGACTTGGCCCAGCTATCGTTGCGCAGACCATAGGTGCCGTCATGTCCGGAGCAGCGTTCAATGGCATTGATCTCGGTTCCTGAAACCAGCGATAAAACTTCCTTGGTCTTGGGGCCGATATTCTGCACCCGCTGATGACACGGTACATGCCAGGCCACGGTACCAAGTTGATGCTGAAAATCGGTTCTCAGAAGTTCCGCCTTGTGGCGGTGTAAAAGGTATTCAAACGGGTCAAAGATATTTGCTTTTACCTTCAAGACTTCCTCGTCGTGGGGAAACATCAGCGGTAATTCCTGTTTGAACATCAATACACACGATGGCACGGCTGCAACGATATCCCAGCCCTCGTCGATGAGCTTGACGAGTTGGGGGATATTCTTGCGGCGGAGTTTGTCCACCGTTTCAAGATCGCCCTGTTCCAGTTTGGGCATTCCGCAACAGGATTCTTTGTCGGTCAGCCTGACCGGTATGCCATTGTGCTCAAACACTGCAATCAGGTCCTCACCGATATCGGGTTGATTGTAATTGCAATAGCAGGTGGCAAATAGTGCTGCCCGGCCACGGGTCGGCCCGGCCTCGATGGCCTGTATACCCCTTGGCATATGGTCTTTGCGGCGCTTTTTCAGCGTGTCTTGATAAAATTTAGGCAGGTGGGCCTCGGGATGGATGTCCAGTACCTTCGATGCCACCTTACGCATTGCCGGACTCTTGTTGGCCGCATTGACGGCCTGGTTAATGATCGGAATGCCGGCAATCTTTCCGGCCCGGTCGGTGCCACTGATCAATTTATGGCTGAGTTTGCGCTCACCCTTTTTGAACTGGACGGCCTTGGCCCTTAGCATGAGGTGCGGAAAATCGAGGTTCCATTCGTGGGGTGGCACATAGGGACATTTGACCTGGTAACACAGGTCGCACAGGTAGCACTCATCCACCACTTTCCAGTAGTCTTTTTTTGCCACGCCGTCGACTTCGAATGTGTCAGATTCGTCCACGAGGTCAAACAGGGTTGGGAAAGCGTCGCATAGTGAGACACAACGACGGCAACCGTGGCATATGTCGAATACCCGCTCGAGTTCTTTAAATAACGGAACCTCGTTGTAGAATTCCGGGTCCTGCCAGTTAAGCGGGTGTCTGGTCGGCGCTTCGAGGCTGCCTTCGCGAGTCGATAATGGTGATTTGCTCATCGGTATTTCCCTGATCCAACAGAAAAAAAGGGGCGCAAGAGCGCCCCATACACCTAATCAAAATTGGGGCTTTTACTAGCGAACCAAACCCGGTCAGTCCAGATCATCCAGGGCTTTCTGGAAACGGTTGGCATGCGAGCGTTCCGCTTTGCCCAGGGTTTCAAACCAATCCGCGATTTCATCGAACCCTTCATCACGAGCAGTGCTTGCCATGCCCGGATACATATCCGTGTACTCGTGGGTTTCGCCTGCGATGGCTGCCTTGAGGTTATTACTGGTGCTGCCGATAGGAAGGCCGGTAGCTGGATCACCGGTTTCCTCAAGGTGCTCGAGGTGGCCGTGTGCATGACCAGTTTCGCCTTCTGCAGTAGAGCGGAATACCGTGGCAACGTCGTTGTAGCCTTCGATATCAGCCCGTGCAGCAAAATACAGGTAACGCCTGTTGGCCTGTGATTCGCCGGCAAATGCATCTTTTAGATTCTGCTCTGTTTTACTTCCTTTCAGTGACATATCTTTATCCTCCAATTTATCCACTGTTGACCGAAATTTCCTAGTCTGAATCATAGCCCTGTTTGCTTGATTGGTGAAATTGTTTTTTGTAATCACTTCCATAGGCAAAACCAATGCTCAGCCAGCCTATATATGCCTTGGTGCGGAATGTACGTTTAAGGTAGCATTGTGCCTGGATTAGCAACGACGGGCCCCGACATGCACAGACTGGCCGCTTTAGGTCTATTTTTATTGATGGTTGTAGTAGCGGTTGCAATCGGTGGCCAGTTCACGGGCGGTGACTGGTACCAGGGCATGAACCAACCTTCGTGGAACCCACCAGCCATGGTCATGGCCCTGGTGTGGGCGGTGTTGTATGTGCTCATGGCTGTCTCTGCCTGGATGGTATGGGAGGCCCAACGCGGCCTGGCAATCATTCCACTGGGTTTGTGGGGTTTACAACTGTTACTGGGTATTGGCTGGTCGTGGATGTACTTTGGCTTACACAGGCCCGGTTGGGCGCTGGGGATGATGACGCTGTGGCTGCTCGTGGTGCTGCTCGTTGTGAAGGTATTCAGGCCAATCAGGATCGAAGCATCCAGCCTGATGATGCCCGTGGCTGCCTGGATGATGTTTTCCTGGGTATTAAGCCTGGTTCAATGGCGCCTGAATGGCGGCGGCCTGGGCTCCTTCTTTTAACAGCGGTCGCAGGCGCTAACCGCCAATAAGTTGACCAATACGACCGGTCAGTATGGCCAGGTAATTGCCGAGCGCATAACCAATCAGGGCCATCAGAATAGATGCCGGCACCAGGGTCTTCCGATGGTGGGCGGCAACGATGGGTGCGGATGCTGCCCCACCCACATTCGCGGCCGAGGCAATCGCCACCGTGTGCACATCCACCTTGAACAACCAGGCCCCTGCCAGGATAAAAATACCGTGGATGGCGATCCAGACATAGGCCATCATCACGAATGCGCCCATGGTCGCGAAACTCGCATCACTTAAATCCATCGTTGCACCCACGCGCGCTACATAGACATATATGATGGCCATGGCGATCGGCTGGGCAGCGGGCAGGCGTCGTGCCGGGGTGACCGATGCTATCAAGGCAAAGGTGGTAACCAGCAGTATCAGCCAGGTGCCCGCGGTAATCACGGTTGCCCCGCCAATAACCACCGGCGGCAGCACATCGGATAAGGCCAGCGAAATCCAGGTAAAACCAATGGCCAGCAAGCCCAGGTAAAGCAGGCTTATCATGTTGGGAGAATCTTCTTTCTCGTTGAACTCCGCTGCAGCACTCTCCATCTGTGCAATCCGGTTTGCAGGTACTTTCATCCAGCGGTTGAAGCGCTCTGCAAATGCTTTCGAACCGAGCAGTATCGGCAGCCATATCAGGTAAACCATCTGATCGGCGGCGGCCGCCATGGTCAGGTCCTCAGCGCTGCCTTCGAGGCCGGCATGTGCTGCCGTCATATTGCCGGTGCCGCCTATCCAGCTGCCGGCCAGCGTCCCGAAGGCCCGCCAACTGTCTTCCGGCAGCGGAAAGTAGGGAGCCCATTGAATCGATTGACCCAGCATGTATGCGAGCACACCACCAACAACCACGCCTACACTGCCAATCAACATGACAAAGACGCCCTTACCCATAATCCGGATTGCTCCAAGTACGTCCACCTTGATCAGCATCAAAACGATAAACATGGGTAAGCCGTAGTGCCGCAGGAAATCGTAGGCGCCGCTCTTGAAAGGGATCACTCCCAGGTTTGATAACAAGACCGGGGATGCATAGATAAAAATCAGTGGCGGCAGGTATTCAAAGAGCTTCCAGCGAGTTGCACGCTCGAGCCAGAACCAAAATGATACGACCGCAATCAACACGGTCATAACTCCGACAGGTGACGAGATAATCGTTGTTTGCATACTTATGGAGCCTCTGATCTATTCATGTATTCGTATTTTAATTCAAACTAACCAGCTTCTTTATTGCTTCAAGTGCCCGCTCTGGGTGAATCTGAACATGTTGAAGCGTGATCTGTTTCGTTCAGATTAACCCAGAGGCATTTTATGCTTCTGATGGGTGTGTTTTCTGACGCAATCTGTCAAAGAGCTTACAGGCTAATTCAATACTATCCAACAATCTCGGTGTTGCCTGGCTGATTTGATCGGCCGGCAAATACAGTAGTGAGTGGTTTTTGACCGCCCTCAATTGAGGCCAATCCAGCCAATTATCCAGGCCGGATTCTGCTTCGTTGGACTGCGGCGCGAGCATGACTTCAGGGTTGGCAACGATAACGGACTCCTTGCTGATTTGGGGCGCGAGGCTAACCAAATCCGCAAAGACGTTGCGTCCGCCACATATCGCCAGGCTGCGGCTGATAATGTGTTCGCCATTGACCGTGTACAGGGGTTGTGCAGCAACCTGGTAAAAGTAATCAACGCCGGGTTTATGGGTGTTTGCCTGCTCCAACTCCGCCAGCCTGGCGCGTAATCGGGCGGCTACTATCTTGCCGGTGGGCGAGGTTCCCGCAGCCAATGCAATGGACTCCACCGCCTGTGCGATTTCATGCGGATGCTCAATTTCTATTTGCCAGACCCTGAGCCCCAGTTGCTCCAGCTTTTGCAGGGCAGTCTGCGGGTTGCCGGACCGCCAGGCGATCACCAGGTCTGGCCCCATCTCGATGATGCGTTCGAGGTCGATACGGAATGCGTCACCGACTTTGGCTATGTCCTGTACCGCAGATGGAAACTGACTGTGTTTGACAACACCTTTGAGCTTGTGGCCCGCCCCGGCAGCAAACACAAGCTCGGCCAGGTTGGGTGCCAGTGTGACGATGTGTTCGGCGGGTTCCGAAAGCTGGATATAGCCACCACCGGCCTGGGGCAGACTAATGGCCGGTTCAGCCCCGTGAGCTGAAGCACTCAGGAGCAGTATCATCATTGCGACCAAACGCAGGTTGCGAATTGAATTGACCTTCCAGACCATCGCAGGATCAGGCAATCACACCCACCAGTAACAGGATGGCCAATACCGTCGCCCAAACGCCCAGCGAACGCCAGACCAGGTCCATGGACAGTTTGATCGTTACCATCGGTCCTTCAAGTTGATCCGCATAGCCATCGTTTTCTGCATGACCCGACATTACGATGGTTCTTGCACTGGTCAGCATAAAGTCATTGTTGCCGTCAAACAGGCCATGCCCGCGCTCGTCGTGATAGCTCTTCCAAGCACGGTAAACAGAATCAAAGTCAGTGGCAATTGCGAGTGACAGTGTCATTAACTGGGCGACCGGCCATTCCATGACCTTACCCAGACGGACGACCAGGTCTTTCTGCTCATCCTGGAGGCCCACTTTGTGGTACCTCATCCAGGTTGCCAGGCGGTATAGCAGGGCGCCATAAATACCCAGCACGGCGAACCAGAAGATTACTCCAAACCAGCGTTTCAGGGCCTTGCTGAAAATCATGTCGATGGCAGCAGTCTGGCAGTCTTCCTTGTCTTCGGGAATGGGGCCGCTCAATAGCGCTTCCAGCGCTTTCTTTTGATCGGCCTCATCATCTGTTTGGATAACCTTGCGAACATCTACATCAAGGTCCCGGGGGCCAAAAGTATAAATGAGCATGAGAATCGCAAACAGGAACTCACCGATATGGCCCAGCAAAGAATATAGCAAGCTGTTTAGAAAATACGCCAGCACCAGGGGCAGTCCCAGGATCACCAGGAAACCGAGTGGGCCGTTCCAGCCGGGCAGTTTGCCCAGCAGGCCGCCACACCGCTTGATAAATTCGTTGAGCCATTCGAAGCGCCGCAACCGCCGTAACTCGCGTATGAAATGGCAAAGCGTAAAAGCGATCAGAATTGAAATTATGGTCATTAACCCATGCCCCATCTAATGAAATGGTTTCTGCTTGACGGTACCCGCTACTACAGAATATTAATTCTAACTGTCTGAGGAGGCAAACTTCACCACCCGGTTCTGGCGTACCAGTTCTTCCAGGTCGCCACCGCCATTCTTTCGAAACCAATCGGCCAGCAGACGGAAGGCGATGGAGACCGGCGGTGATAATCGAATCTCATTGTTTATGACCGCCTGGCTTAGCGTATCCACGGTAAACCAGCGTGTTTCCTCCACTTCTTCACTGCTGCCGCTGCTGCGGTCTATGGCCTCTGCATAGAAACCGCACATGGCGGAAGCGGGAAAGGGCCAGGGTTGGGAAGATACGTAACGTATATTCTCCAGATGCACCTGGACCTCCTCAAAAACTTCACGAACCACGGCATCTTCAAGGCTTTCGCCGGGCTCCACAAACCCTGCCAGGGTCGAGAATAACTTGGCCGGCCACTTGGAGTTACGGCCCAAAAGGCAGGCATCCTCGTGGGTTACCAGCACGATGATGGCCGGATCGATACGCGGAAAGGATTCACGCGCACACTCGTCGTTGCTGCACTTCATGCGATGTCCCGCCGAGCGCAACAGGTTAGGGTTGCCACAGACACCGCAAAACGCATGGCGGTGCTGCCAGTAATGCAGGGCCTTGGCATATGCCAGTATGCCGGCGTGCTTGGCGACCATGTCAATCGAAGCCCTGCGCAGGTCTGCAAACCTTGCCGCCGGGTATTGTTCGAGAATGGCGTCTTTCTGGCTATCCGTTACAGATACCGCAAAGTACTCTCGTTTCCCATCATGGCCCAACAGGGTGGGGGGCTGGATACGATCAGTCTCGCTGAGTTCAGTTGGCGACAGGTAGATGGCAAGGGTGCCCTCATCACCACGTTCCAGCAGGCTGCGGCTGCGCCATAACGGCACCAGTCGCGTGCTTGGCTCTTGCAGCGTTTTTGATACCCATTGCAAATCATCCCTTAACTCGACTTCGCGATTGAGCCGGACAGCCGTAAAGCGGTTACGCCTGGAGCGCGCCAGGTGGTCCGTAGGAGATTTTTTCATTCGGTTTAAACCGAGAAAGATGAACCACAACCACAGGTGGTTGCAGCGTTTGGATTGCGAATGACAAATTGTGCGCCTTGCAGGTTTTCGCTGTAGTCCACTTCAGCCCCCATCAGGTACTGAAAACTCAGGGGGTCAATCAACAACGTGACACCCTCGTTGGAGATGGCAATGTCATCCTCTGCGCTTTGTTCATCAAATGTAAAGCCATACTGAAAACCGGAACAGCCACCACCGGAAATATAAACGCGCAATTTCAGCTCCGGATTATGTTCCTCCATGATCAGTTCCATGACCTTTCTGGCAGCGGCATCCGTAAACTTGATTGAATCTGTTGGTATTTCGTTTTGCATGCGGTTTTCTAACTGTTCTGATAATCACTAACTATGGCGGTTCAGGGTGGCTTTTTCAATCTCCGCGATCAATCATCCACTGAATCGCGGGACATTTCATTTTCCATGGCTTCAGCATTGCTTTGATCAAACAGGGTGGACCATTCCATGGACTGTTCCACCGGTGTTCTCAGGCTGCCTGATTTTAGATGGACGGTCAGTCGTTTGGCCTGAAAATCTTCCGGAAGGGTGATCAGTCGTTCAAGCTGTTGGAAATACTTGAACTTAAAAGTCAGTGCTTCTGCTGAGTCTGCCAGCAGTTGCGCATCGGTCAGGTGCACAGCAGAGCCATCACTTATGCCATCGAGTCCCAGTTGAATCCTTCCGGAGATAACTGCTGCCCAGCGCAAGTTTTGTGTCAGTGTGAACAGGATCCGGTATACACGTGGGGATTGGGTGGCCTGCAATTCCACGTGGTGTACGGCAAGTGCTGCCTGCGACCCGTTTGCCCCGCCCAGGCGTCGATAGAATGCGAGGTCAGCTTGCAACTGGGCAATTTCATCCTGTCGCTCCCTTTCCGACACCCGCAGCAGCTCATTGGCGCGACGCACGATGTCTACCTCATGGTCAGCGATGGCCAGCCGTTCCTTCTCTGCAGTATGCTGCGCCTCGACAGCCTCAAGCTGCATCTCCAGAACCTGCACCCTGCTGTTGGCTTCTATCAGCTCATCGGCCACGAAATAGCGGGCAAAATAAATCATGCTCAAAGCGATCACCACGGTGGGTACCGCGATCAATTGCCATTTTGGGAGCACCGGGGGTTTCATGGGTCAGGGTCATTCTGCCGTGATTTAATCAGTGGTTAAAAAAAAAGCGGCCGAGGCCGCTTGCATTCCTGTATTTTATTATCGCTTTTGTCGATGATTATTATTATTCGGCAAGCCCCAACAGGATGGTTGCGCATTTTATACTCCTTGAACACATCTGCGTCAAGTTGACATAGGTAATTTTTCTTGGTTATGAATCACGAAATGGCCCCAACCAGTCTTTTTCCGGATCGCCAATTACAAAGAAAAATGGATTCAGGTAAATTTCCTTGCGGTTGTATTGCAAGGCCGAACCATCGATTTTAACGACCTGGCCACCAGCGGCTTCAACAACAGCCTGTGCAGCGGCCGTATCCCATTCGCAGGTCGGACCAAGACGCGGGTAAAAATCCGCCAGGCCTTCCGCAACCCTGCAAAACTTCAATGAACTGCCCATGCTTATCAGCTCGTGTGGTCCGAGCGCATTGAGCTGGTCTGCCAGCTCCGGGTTGGCATGTGACCGGCTGCCGACGATACCGGCCGGCACGGCCGCGGGTTGCCTGACCTGGATAGCAGTGGCCACGGCAGCGCCCTGCTGGCGAAACGCACCCGTCTCACGTGCGCCGAAATAACTGACATCGGTAACCGGCACATGGACCACACCCATGACGGGTTCGTGGTCGCTTATGAGCGCAATGTTCACCGTAAACTCACCATTGCGGTTGATGAACTCCTTGGTTCCGTCCAGCGGGTCTACCAACCAGTACTGTTTCCAGGACTGGCGCGTTTCCCAGGGAATAACGGCGGACTCCTCCGACAACACGGGAATCTCAGGCCATAGCCTCGTCAACTCTGCCTGGATCAGCTGATGACTGGCAAGATCGGCCTTGGTCAATGGCGAGTCATCTGCTTTCTGGGTAATACCCATGTCCCCCTCATACCATTCAAGGATGGCCAAACCGGCACGACGGCTGATATCGACCAATTGTTCGAGAACCTGGTTGGTTTCCGTGTTTATCATGAGGTTGATTCCTTTTGCAGATAGTCCCGGGCAATATACAGCGCAGCAATACTGCGGCCTTCAGTACAGTCGGGTCTTTGCACCAGTTGGTGCAAATCAGATAATGGCCAGGGTACGACTTCCAGTTCTTCCGGTTCATCGCCAACCAACTTGGCCGGATAAAGGTCACGTGCCAAAACCACGTGGGTGACATGCGTCATATAGCCCGGGGCCAGGCTCAATTCAGTGAGTTCAATCAGGTCGCGGGCCGCAAAACCGATCTCTTCCCGAAGCTCCCTCTGGGCCCCTTGTAAAATCGTCTCGCCAGCATCGAGGCGGCCCTTGACCAGCCCAAGTTCATAGTGATGCAAGCCGACGGCATATTCCCTGACCAGCAAAAAAGTCTCATCATCCTGCATGGCAACCACGATGACAGCACCCAGTCCATGTGTCAGCAAGCGCTCGTAAGTGCGTTTTTTGCCATTGCTGAACTCAAGGTCGAGCTTCTCCACCTTGAATAGTTTTCCAGGGGCCTGTTTGCTGCGCGCATGAATTTTTGGAAGTTGGGCCATCGTTTCAAACCCGCGCCAGCTCAGCAGTTAGTGAGGCATGTAACTTAGGGGTGGCAGCCAGCACCGACCGCGTATCCAGGTTGAGCGCTTGTCCGTCTAAATCGGTGAAGACACCGCCGGCCTCGGTAACGATGACATAAAGGGCGGCAATATCGAGAATGTTGACATCCGATTCGATAACGGCGTCAAGCTGACCCGCAGCAAGCCGGTGATAATGATAGTAGTCACCATAGCCACGGCTTCGATTGCAGCGCGCCAGCACCCGGCCCAGTGCCGGCCAGCGCTTGCTTGCCGCGAGGCTTTGAATGTTGCCGGTGGATATGCTGGCCGCATCGATACTGCCTACTTCACTGACGTGCAATCTGCCATTGGCATCATGAGCCCCCCCTCCACGGGTAGCCCACACCAGTTCATTCATGGCAGGCGCGCAGGATACCCCGAGTACCAGTTCTCCATGGTGCATCAACGCGATCTGGGTTGAAAACATGCCATATCTCTTGACGAAACTCTTGGTGCCGTCGATGGGGTCGACCAGCCAAAGGAACTCCGTGTCCTTGTCGTCTGCGCCGAATTCTTCGCCAAAAATCCCGTGCTCGGGATAGGCCGCAGAAATAATATTCCGGATGATTTGCTCTGCGCCCCGGTCGGCCACGGTGACGGGGGTCTGGTCGGCTTTTATTTCAATGTCAAAATTGCCATCGTAATAGGACAGGATGAGTTCGCGGGCGGATGATGCGGCTTGCAGCGCTGTGGCAAGCATGTCTTTCAGGTTGATATCGTTCATGATGATTGGCACAGGGCCCGGTCGCCCTGAAGATTGTGGTTTCCTGCGTTGGTGTGTGGCTGTGCTTGCAAGGCTGGCCGTGACTGCCCATGATACCAGATTCCTGGCGAATTCAGAGACAACCACACTTGAAGAGGACAAAGGCTTTGGCAAGTAACGAAGCGATCAGGCAGAGAGACCTGGCGGTATTATGGCATCCCACCACGCAGATGAAGGACCATGAATGGTTACCCCTCTTACCGGTACGCAGTGGTCACGGGGTGTGGCTGGAGGATATGGATGGCAAGCGTTATATCGATGCCATCAGTTCATGGTGGGTAAACCTGTTTGGACACTCCAACAAGTTCATCAGCGCCGCCGTCAGCGAGCAGGCCCACTGCCTGGAGCACGTGATCCTGGCGGGTGTGACCCACGAACCGGCAGTTCGCCTGGCGGAAAAACTGGTTGCAATCACTCCGCCGGGCCTGG
This sequence comes from uncultured Lysobacterales bacterium, assembly GCA_937974465.1. GTDB lineage: Bacteria > Pseudomonadota > Gammaproteobacteria > Xanthomonadales > SZUA-36 > SZUA-36. Next base: position 13,032 of record CALJWY010000315.1, read on the forward strand.
ACAGGGTGTTTTTTGCCGACAGTGGTTCCTCCGCAGTCGAAATCTCATTGAAGATGAGCTTTCATTATTGGCGCAATACGGGGGTAGAGGGCCGAAATCGTTTTGTGACCTTATCCAACAGCTATCATGGCGATACGCTGGGTGCCCTGGGCGTGGGGGATGCGGGTCTGTTCAAAGAAGCTTACCAGCCGCTCCTGATGGAACCAATCGTCGCACCGAGTCCTGATTGTTTCGCGCTGCCGCGTGACCAGTGGGATGCACATGCAAGCCTTCGGCTGGCAGAGCTGCGCCAGTTATTGGTGCAGCATCGGGATGAAATCTGCGCAATGATCATCGAGCCATTGATACAGTGTGCCGGTGGTATGCGGATGTATCCGCCAAGTTACCTGACCGGGTTACGGCAGCTGTGTGATGAATTCAATATTCACCTGATTGCCGACGAAATTGCCGTCGGCTTCGGCCGCGCTGGCAGTATGTTTGCCTGCGAACAGGGGGAGATTTCACCTGATTTCATGTGCCTGTCAAAAGGCTTGACCGGCGGTTATCTGCCGATGTCAGCGGTTATGACGAGTAACAAGGTGTACGAGGCTTTTTATGACGAATACACCAGCCTGAGGGGTTTCCTGCACTCGCACAGCTATACCGGCAACGCACTGGCCTGCGCTGCGGCGCTGGCCACGATGGAATTGTTCGAAGCACGGGATGTGCTGGCAGATAACCGGGTGCTGGCACAACAGATGATGGATGCAATTTCACCCCTGCATGAGCACCCGCATATCGGTGATATCCGGCAAACGGGGATGGTGCTGGCGATGGAGATGGTCGCCCAACGCGAACCAATGATCCAGTATGACTGGAAAGAACGCCGCGGTATGAAAGTCTTGCAATATGGTCTGCAGCACGGGGTATTGCTGCGTCCAATAGGAAATACCGTTTACTTCATGCCCCCCTACATCATCCAGGAAGACGAGATCGCTCAAATGGCCAAAGCAGCCATGGGGGGCATCGACCTGGCAACGGCCGATTGATGCGTCTGTCACGGATATACACGGCACAGGCCTTAACTGTGGACGGTGTTGCTGAGCTGGAGGGCCAGGCATGTCATTACCTTGCGCGAGTGTTACGGGTGTCTGCAGGCGACCCGGTAACGCTATTCAATGCTGACGGCAGGGATTATATGGGGCAGGTTTTCGAGGTAAAGCGCCAGTCGGTGAAGGTGAGAATACTCAGCGTCCGGCAACCGGGCAATGAATCACCATTGAAAATCAGCCTGGTGCAGGCTATCAGCAGGGGTGAGCGCATGGACTACTCCCTGCAAAAAGCCACAGAGCTTGGTGTAGCACGGATTCAACCGGTAACCAGCAGCCGGGTTGAGGTTCGCCTGGATGAGAAACGGGCGGACAAACGCCTGGCTCACTGGCGGGCTGTGGTGGTTTCAGCCTGTGAACAAAGTGGCCGCGCGAGGGTACCGGATGTTGGTGCGCCTATGTCACTCAACGAATGGCTTTCAGGGCCTGGTACAAGCGAGAGCCTGGTACTGGACCCGCTCGCCCGACAGCGCTTATCCACTTACTCAATTCAAAGCGACGCTGTTTCGGTCCTGGTGGGGCCGGAGGGAGGCTTTAGCGAAGCGGAGATCAGGCAGATAGGTTCCGCCGGAGTCGCGGCGGTTAGCCTGGGTCCAAGAGTTTTGCGCACAGAAACCGCAGGACCGGCAGCGATCACATTGCTGCAGTCAATGGCAGGGGATTTTTGATCTTCTAAAGTGCTGCTTCAGTTGCTGCCGTAAGCTGCTTCCTCAACGATTTTTGTAACCTCGCTCAGCTCGGGAATCACCGCTTCCAGATCATCGATCATGACCTTGCTGAACATGGTCTTGGGTAGTTTATCCGACGGTTTTTCAAGCAGGGTTTTGGCAGTGACCTTTTTGAGCCTTGGCAGGCCATGTATCAGCAAACCAATGTAATTCACCTGGGTGGATTCACCCAGTGTCTTGATTATCAGGATGCGTGTCTGCGGGGAAATCGCACGCCGCATTCTGCCGAGCGCCAGTTGGTCAACACAGATGACAGGAACCTGCCAGCCATGCCATGCCAGTTCACCCAGCAGCCATGTGGGAGCCCGCTTGAATGGCTCAGGTGTCGTGAAGCTCAATACTTCTGCCACTGCACTGTTGGGAAGCATTACGTAGCTGTCAGAAGTTGGTGCCAGGATCGTACGAATTTCTTTATCAGGCATTGTCCTCAGCCTCCGGATTGAGCAGTTTCTCGACCTCAAAGAGTAACGCCGACTCTTTGTAGGGCTTTGACAGGTAGGCATTGGCACCGGCTTTCTTACCGCGTTCACGGTGTTTTGAGCCGGCCCGCGAAGTAATCATGATAATCGGGATATGCCGCAGCCTGGCATCTGCCCGCACATGCTCGGCAACCTGGTAACCGTCCATACGCGGCATCTCGACGTCCAGTAACAGCACATCCGGCACCCGTTCCCGCATCTGTTCGACGGCATCCACGCCATCTCTTGCAGTAATCACCTCAAAATCATTACCTTCGAGCACGCGAGTGGTCACTTTGCGCATGGTGATGGAGTCATCCACAACCAGTGCAAGCGTTTTCTGCAAATGGAAATCAATGTTTTCCATTGGTGGTGCGGGCCTGGCGCCGGTTAGCCTTGCCTGGCGGATCAATGGCCCGGCATCAATGATTATGACCACCTGGCCGTCACCTGTAATCGTGCCGCCAAGAATTCCGGGAACACTGCTGATATGGGGCCCTACAGGCTTAATGACAATTTCACTGTGCCCCAGTAACTCCGGCACCCTGAAAGCCGCAAGCTGGTTGCCGGACTTGATCATGAGTATTGAAACGGTCTCGTCACCCAGCGGTGTCGATGGCTCACCCAGCAATGGTTCCAGGTCCAGGATTGAATACGGCTCGCCGGCGAACTCGTAGGCCGGATTTTCCTGTTCGAGCAAGGCCTGGTAATCGGCCGGCATAACCCGGGCGACTCCGGCAACACTGGCCACCGGAATCAGGTAGCGGTGCTCACCGGCAACCACACCAATGGCCTGCATGACGGCCAGGGTGAATGGTATGCGGATGGTAAAGCGGCTGAATTTTCCTTCCTCGGAGTCAATTTCAACGGAACCGCCAATTTGCTTGATCTCGCTGCTAACAACATCCATGCCCACCCCGCGGCCCGCGAGTTTCGTGACTTTCTTGGAGGTTGAAAAGCCGCTGTGGAGAATC
>CALJWY010000316.1 GCA_937974465.1 uncultured Lysobacterales bacterium
CTGGACCTGATCAGCGAGATGATCAAGCGTGCCAACGAGGACGGGGGAAATGGTGCTGAGAAAATTGAACGTGTCTTGCGCTACCTGTTCAATATCCAACACAGCGAAGACGGACCGTTGATTGGTTACCGCTCGCTGCCCTCATTGAGCATCGAAAGACGCAACGAGATTTTGTTAATGACCCAGGAGAGCAGTGATCAACTGGGTGCTTTTATCAATGAAGGTATCGCAGACGGCAGCATTCGTGACGTTGACCCCTGGATTATAGAAAATGCGATCGCGGGCACTGTGGATGCGGCACCGGATATAGCGGCGCGCATGAAATTTGTAAATAACTCCCTGGTATCGGCCGAGTACCTCGAATTATTCTTTAACGGTATCGCCAATCAGCCTTAGCGATTTTCTGTCAATTAACCCCGGGGTGGTTTTTGCCCCGTCAACTCCTGGTATTGATCCATCATCTGCTTGATCGCCTCTTCCGGTGTCGGGTAAGGCTGTGTGAAAGCGCTTTTGAATTGTTCACGTAATTGATCCTGTACCGCCAGGGATTGCAGGATCATTTGCTCAAGATGCGGGCTCATAACCGCCACCATCTTGTCATCATAAAATCGAATCAATTCTTCCAGGATCTTGTTGGTAAGCAGCGACTCGTGACCCTCTGCCTCCATCTCGATGATGATTTGCATCAGCACGCTACGGGTCAGGTCATTACCGGTTTTTGAATGCACCACGCGAAATTTCTCGCGTCCGTTAACCATCTCACGGATGTCTGACAAGGTAACGAATTTGCTGGTTTGCGTATCGTAAATGCGCCGGTTTGGATACTTCTTTAGCAATCTCAAAACAAATACTCCGTGTGATTCAAATTCATTAATAGTGCAAATCTCATGCTGCCCTTAATTATTATGCTTTGCATAATCAATTTTAAGAAACAGACAGGTCAATGCCTTTATTATAAGGCTACGCTCTTATTTGCACTTGCAAAATAATTGTTGACCTTTTTAACCATGATGATATTATAGCCGTAGTTTTTATGCAGTGCATAATAAAAATGCACTCACAGGCAAAAGCTTTAAACAGGAGCAGAAGACATGACCGACATCAAACCAGAAGACATCAAGAACTTTTTTGAGCAGGCTGCCAATGCAAACGCAGAAGCCTGGACCGCTCAGGCCAGCTACTTTGAAGACCTGGTCAAACGCAACACCGAATGCTTCACACACCTCGGAGAGGTCCGAGTAGAGAGCTTCAAGGAAATGAGTGAAGCCACCACCTTTAACCAGGCCTTCGAATCCAACCTGGCTTTTGAGGAAAAAGTTCGTGAGGAACTCGCTGCCCTGCAGGAAAAAAACACCAAGTCCTGGGAGGCTCTAATCGGCCAGATAACAAGCATCTATACACCGGCAGACAACAAACCAACGGCCAAGACAGCCAAAGCCAAAGCCCCGGCCACTAAAAAGGCTGCATAATTTCGTTACACTGGATAGCAGGCCCCGGAACTGGAGCCTGCTATTTTTTACAGTAAAGGCTCCACCAGGATCTGGGCTGTAAAGTCAATTTTGTAGCGAGTGGATATGGATTAGAAGATATGCAGCAACTCAATGGCCTCGATTCAGCCTTTCTTTTCATGGAAACGCCCAATGCGCCCATGCACTTTGGCTCGGTCGCCATTTTTGACCCATCCACGGCACCGGAAGGTGTGGTCCGCTTCAAGCGCATTATCCAGACATTAAAAGAACGGGCGCATCTTGCGCCATACCTGCGTCAACGTCTTTACGAGGTTCCATTCAACCTGGATTTTCCATACTGGGTAAGGGACGAGGCTTTCGACCCGGAATTTCACATCAGGCATGTTGCATTACCAAAACCGGGAGACTGGCGACAGCTCTGTATACAGGTAGCCCGTCTGCATTCGCGTGCCCTTGATCGTACCCGGCCATTATGGGAACTCTATGTCATTGAGGGACTCGACAACGTCGAAGGAATTCCACCAGGATGTTTCGCTTTCGTCTCGAAAACCCATCATGCCGCGATTGACGGTAAATCCAGCTACGACATAGCCAGCGCGCTGTGTGACCCGACCCCTGAAATCAGACAGCTGGAAGGCGCGTCGGAGTGGACGGCTGACAAGGCACCGACACTTCTTGAGCTGGCCGCGATGGCCCATGAAAACAACATCAAGAAACCCAGGCGCTACCTCGACTTTCTACGTAAGACACTGTCTTCATGGGAAAATGTAACCGAGGCCCTCGCCAACGGAAACCTCAACCCGGCACCTGCTGTACCCCGCACGCGCTTTAATCGTGTACTTTCACAAAACCGGGTGTTTGAAGGGGTAACCTTCCCGCTTGAGGAGATCAAGCAGATCAAGAACAGCGTCGGGGGCACCGTCAATGATGCCGTGCTGGCGATCTGTGCAGGCGCATTGCGCCGCTACCTGCTGGAAAAGGACGAATTGCCAAAAGAAAGCCTGGTGAGCATGTGCCCGATTAATGTCCGCGATCCAAAATCAACCTCTACGGAGGGCAACCATGTCGTATCCATGGCGGTTTCATTACACACCGATATCGTCGATCCGAAAGAACGCCTCAAGGCCATTTGCGTCTCAACCCGCAGCGCAAAAGAATACACCAACGCCATAGATGCAAAATCCATGATCGAGATGGCAGATTTTATCCCGACACAGTTGTCGGCCCTCGGCGCGCGCGTCGCCGCGGAAAATGGCCTGGCAAATTTTGCCACGCCTACCGTCAACACGGTCATAACCAACGTTCCCGGCTCCCAATATCCGTTTTACAGTAACGGCGCGCTGTTTGTGCGCGGTTGGGGCCTGGGACCATCCACCGATGGAAACGGTCTGTTTCACAGCATCGGCAGTTACTGTGATGAATTGTGCATCGGTGTGACCTGCTGTCGTGTGATGATGCCCGACCCGGCCCATTATGCGAAATGCCTGGAAGATTCATTCGCAGAACTCAGGCCATAACATGAAGTACACCCTGCGAGAAAGATTTCGCCCGCCCGCTGAACTTCTGAATCTGACTGAACCTTTGCGTGCCATGGCAGAGCTGGGAATGCTGCCGCTGGCGGAGACCTGGCTGAGTTCACTAAGAGGTGGTGATGGTCATCCTGTCATCATCATTCCCGGGTTTACAGTCGGCGACCGCTCCACGGTGGTTATGCGCAAATTTCTATCCAGCCTGGGATTTTTACCGTCTGGCTGGAAACAGGGTGTGAATTTCGGCGTGCGACCCGAGCTGTTTGAAGGTATCAGCGATCTGCTGGCGCAATTACACAAAGAGTACAGCTGCCGCATCAGCCTCGTAGGTCAGAGCCTCGGCGGCATCTATGCACGAGAAATGGCTAAACTGAATCCGGATGCCGTGCGCCAGGTGATTACCCTGGGAAGCCCATTTAATGATCCGGAAGGTGAAGCATCGAACCTGTCGGATCTGTACAAGATGTTCAATCCGGAACAATCACCAAAATCTGCCCAGTTCCGCCAGCAAAAATGGGACATTGGCAAGCCACCACCCGTCCCGACAACCGCCATTTACAGTAAATGGGATGGTGTCTGTCACTGGCGGGCCTGCATACAACACGGCGGCCATGACCAGGTAGAAAATATCGAAGTCACGGCAAGCCACACCGGCATGGGTGTCAACGCACAGACTTTATTCGTTATTGCCGACCGGCTTTCGCAGCGGAGAAAACACTGGAGACCCTTCCATATCGGTCACTATTTCGGAATCTCACCACTTGAAAACGAACAGCCCTGACTGGATTATTCACTCGTAATCATTGAATAAAAAAGCTATTATCCCTGTGTAATACTCTGAAGCAGTAAAAACATACTATATCTTCAAATTTGTGAGTTTCGAAATTATTAACTCTTTGGGTACAAGCCAATTTCAAGGATCGAGTTAAATGACTAACAGCACCTTAAGTAACGAGAACCCGGGCCGTATAGACCAGGTATTTGCCAAGCAGCGCGAAGCGTCCCGCCAGGACCCCTACCCCAGCCTGGAAACCCGGCTGCAAAACCTGGTCAAGCTGCAGACGATTTTTACTGAACACCAGGATGCAATTACCGAAGCGGTTAATGCGGACTTTGGCTGCCGCTCTCACCAGGAAACCCGCATGCTGGAGATATTTGGCTTGCTGGGTGGGGTCACCTACAACCAGAAGCGTCTGAAAAAGTGGATAAAACCACAAAAGCGCCACGTTGGTATGGCATACCTCGGTGCAAAAAATACGGTCATGCCACAGCCAAAAGGTGTTGTCGGTGTGGTTGCACCGTGGAATTATCCATTGTTCCTGGCGTTCAGCCCGTGCATCAGCGCACTTGCAGCAGGCAACCGCTGTATCGTTAAAATGGCCTCGAATTCGCAAACATTGTGCCGCCTGATGGACAAGCTGGTCTCCGAAGTTTTTGACGATGACACCCTGGCGGTTATCCCGGGTGTTTCTGCCAATGACTTTACCCACCGGCCCTGGGATCACCTGGTATTCACCGGCTCCCCTGCGGTGGGCAAGATAGTGATGGCAACGGCAGCAAAATACCTGACGCCGGTGACCCTGGAACTGGGCGGAAAGTCACCGACGATTATCGCTGATGATTGCGATTTAAAGATGGCGGCAGAACGCCTGCTGTTTGGCAAATTCCTCAATGCCGGCCAAACCTGTGTGGCGCCGGATTACTTGTTTATTCCACGTGAAAAAGTGGCGCCGTTCGTCGAATTGGCCAAACAGATTGTCAGTAGCCGTTACCCGACATCGGCGAGCCAGGATTTTACCTCCGTCATTGATGATAAGGCCTTCGCCCGATTGATCGCCGTGTTGCAGGATGCAAGTGACAAGGGCGCCGAAACCATCAACCTCCTGGGCGCAGATGAACCCAATCCGGATACCCGCAAGATACCCCCGCACCTGGTTCTGAACCCGGGCGATGACATGCAGATCATGCAGGACGAAATCTTCGGACCCTTACTGCCTATCAAGCCCTATGATGACCTTGACGAGGTGATTGAATATATCAATAGCAATGAACGCCCGCTGGCGCTGTACCTGTACAGTAATGACAAGGCGTCACAGGACAAGGTTATTCACAACACCCTCTCGGGCGGCATGTGTCTTAACGACAGCATGTTACATGTTGCCCAGCATGACATGCCCTTTGGCGGTATTGGTAACAGTGGTATGGGCCACTACCATGGCCAGGAAGGCTTTATCGAGTTTTCCAAAATGCGCCCAATCTTCAAACAGGCTAAAAAATCCGGCATCCTGGCACTCGCGCCCCCTTATGGTGAAACCTTTGAGAAGATGGCCAAATTGATGATGAAGTGGAAGCTGTACTGAGAAACTCCTGATTCTGCTGCTGTGCAGAGCAATGGTTCATAAGCCCGTATGACAGGCTTGGAGGTTGGCCTCAGCAGGTCCCGCTCGCGAAACCTGACCATTTTCGCCACGCTGTTGTCGATGATTGCGCCATTCAGCATCAACACCTATCTGCCATCATTTCCCGATATTGAGGCAGAGTTTGGGATATCGCGGGCGATACTCACCCAGAGCCTCGCGGTTTACCTGCTGGCCTTTGCCATTTCGACACTTGTTTGGGGCCCCGTGGCCGATCGTTTCGGTCGCCGCCTGGTGATTCTCTCGAGTATGGCCGTCTATACAGTTGCTTCCATCGGCTGTGCTTTGGCCGATAGTGCCGACATGCTTTTGTTCTTGCGTGTCGTGCAGGGCCTGACCGCCAGTGGCGGCGTGGTCGCAGCCCGGGCCATGATCAGAGATGCCAACAGCGCCGAGGATGCACGCCGCGCAATGTCACAGGTTGTGCTGTATTTTGCGTTGGCACCGGCCATCGCGCCGCTACTTGGCGGCTGGCTGCACGATCAATTTGGCTGGCGCAGCGTTTTCTGGTTTCTGAGTGGCTTTGGCGCCGTTTTGGGTGTGATGGGGCTCGTGGTTTCCGAAACACTTGGGCGAACGCACCGGCGCTCCATACACCCGTCAGCAGTTATACGTACGTACATGGATTCCTTGTTACACAAGAGCTTTCCGGCATTAATTTTCAGCTGGGCGCTGGCCTTTGCCGGGTTGTTTCTGTTTATCGCGGGTGCCCCGACCATCATTTACGATTTTCTCCATCTCGGCAGTAAAGACTTTGCCTGGCTGTTTCTGCCGATTGTGATCGGGACGATGCTGGGTGGGGCAATATCCAGCCGGCTGGCGCACCGCTGGCCAGCCCACAAGACCATATCCGTCGGCATGGGTTCAATGATGCTGGCAGCAGTGATCAATATCGCTGTAGCCAGTTTCAATGACCCGGGTATCATCGGAATTATCACCCCGCTACTACTTTATGTAACCGGGTTTGCATTCATGATTCCTGCCCTGACGATACTGGCGCTGGATTGCTTGCCAAACCACCGCGGAACCGCAGCATCCATGCAAGGGTTTGTGCAGGTCATGGCCGGTGCTGGTGTGGCCAGTTTCGTGGTACCGCTGTTAAGCGCCCGTCTACTGGATTTTGTCCTCGGTCAGGCTGTATTTATATTGCTGGCGGTAGCACTATGGTATCGACTCAACAAATCAGGCTTCAACTGATACAGAACGAACATTGTGCATTGCGTATTAATTTCAAAACAGATTCAAATTCGGAGATATCACCATGAGTAACGAGGTTGTCAATTTCGAACAGAAAGGACATGTCGCCATCCTGACCCTGAACCGCCCGGAGGCACGCAACGCGATGAACCCGGAGGTGCTGGTAAGACTCGCAGATGCCTGGCAACGTGTACGCGATGATGACAGCATCCGGGTGGCCATCATCACCGGCAATGGCCCTGCCTTCTGCGCCGGCATGGACCTGGGCAGCATGATTCCACTGATCACTGGCGCCCGTCCGCCACAGGACGAATGGGATAAGGCGGTGGCCTCTGACAACTCGCTCGGCTACCGGGCAACCCTGAGAAACTTCGACACCAGGAAACCGGTCATTGCCGCCATCAACGGCTTTGCCATCGCCGGCGGTATGGAACTGGTCATGGGCTGTGACCTTCGCATCGCTGCCGACACGGCCAAGTTCGGTCTGCAGGAGGTCAAATGGGCGATCTTCCCCGGTGGCGGTTCAACGGTTCGCCTGCCCAACCAGATCCCTTATGCCCGCGCCATGGAAGTGCTGCTGACCGGTGACCAGTTCGCAGCGCAAAGCATGCTGGAATACGGTTTTCTCAATTACGTGGTGCCCGAAAACGAAGTGCTCGACAAGGCGCTTGAGATGGCTGAGAAAATAGCCGCCAACGGTCCGGTGGCCGTCTGTGCTGTGCGGCGCTCGGTGCGCGAGGCAATCGGTGTATCCGAATCCCAGGCACTGGTTCGCGAAGGTGAGCTGTCTGCCCCCGTATACGCCACCGAAGATGCGGTCGAAGGTCCACGCGCATTCATGGAGAAGCGGCAGCCTGTCTTTAAGGGCCGTTGAGACCGGCAAACCCGGAATATTTGCGTTTCAATAAGAATGACAAGCCCTGAGGATCAGGGCTGAAGCCTTACTATGGGATTTTATATGCTTCGTCACGAATGAAATAATTCATTTCTCGATGGCTGCTTGCGGCCAATAGCGGCGGTAGGGTTCCTCAATAGATCCCCGGAATCAAGCGATAGCGGACGCGTCGTGCATAGTCTCGATAGCCCGGCAACTCTTCCTGTAAGGTCTGGTCTTCCAGCACGGTTCTGATCACCGCGATGATCAACGCCATAGCGGCCGGAACAAGCGTCCACACCGAGCCTAAGGCCAGCACAATGCCCACCAGTGGCGGAATATTTCCGGCGTAACCCGGATGCCGCACAACCCGGTATGGACCGGTGTCACACACCACATGCCCTCGATCCGTCTGAATACGCACCACGCTGGAAAAAAATCGGTTTTCGGCCAATGCCCACGCGGCGAAAGCGTATCCGATCGAGATCAGGATAAAGCCGAGCACGATGAGCCATAGCGGAAATTCGGGGGACCATCCATGGCGGTGATCCAGCCCTGCTACGATGACCAGTGGGAACCCAATACTCACCGCCATCAGTGGAGCAAGCACTTTGTCCCAGGCTTTTGCGTTTTGAATGTTCTCAATGTTTTGTCGTTCGGCCATGAGCCCGGGATGTCGCTGTTCAGCCCACATGCGCCCGCCTATACCAGCGGCAACGATCAGCAGAGCATAGACCCAGGCCTGCCACCATCCAAAATCCCCTCCACACCCCAATAGAACCAGTGGTATGGAGAGGTACACCACAACCAAACGGGTCCACTGGCGAGCGGACACGGTTTGCTCTGCCTTTGGGTTACCGGGTCTCGATACCATAATATTTCCCAGGGCCACCTATCAGCCCGATTGATCGCCTGCTGTCCAGGTACATTTAACAACATTTGGGGTCAGATTCAACTGATTTCAAAGGCCGCGACTGGCCGGAAACCAACCACTGAAACAATCAAAACCGCTTTCTCAAAATGGTCGCTTATCGGGCAGAAGCGGACCTCCGCTCGGATCATATGCTGGCTCAAGCAAATATTTACTCTGTCCCTATACTCTGACCCCATTTCTTCTTAAACCGCCATTATTGAATGATTCTTTTGGAATTTGTTGGCTGAGCCATTATGCTTAACGGTAATAGTGGATACAAAGAAGGCACTCCTTGTCAATTTTCAATGAATTAAAACGTCGAAAGGTGTTCAAGGTGGGTTTTGCCTACATGCTTATTGCGTGGTTGGTTGCCCAGATTCTGCAGTTGGTGTTTGAGAGTTTCGGCACACCGGACTGGGCGATAAAGACCGTGCTGGTTCTATTGGCCACCGGCTTTCCGCTTGCCCTGTTTTTTGCATGGGCATATGAAATCACACCCGAGGGAGTCAAACGCGATCACGAGGTAGACCGATCGCAGCCCATTACCACGCAAACAATCAAAAAACTTAGGCGTAACACAACTTCGGCAGAACAATTGAATTCATTGATTTACAAAAGCCGATGTAAAGGTCTGGCCAATTGGGATTTGGTGGAGTCGATTCTTGCTAGCAGCGCTCGCAATAATCCCGAAAAAGGCATTACAGGTGTACTGGTTGTCACGGAAACTCACTTTCTCCAGGTCTTGGAAGGGCCGTTTGAGTCATTGAATGCAACCTTTGAACGAATTGCCCGCGACATGCGTCATGAAGGGACTCAGTTGATCAGCTTCACAGAGATTGAGGAAAGAAGATTTGCGGATTGGGCCATGCACGGTATTGGGCTGTTTGATCTCAACCTTGAGTTGAAATCAAGATTGTGTTTGAAGTTCGGTGAAGACAACGGGAACGTTCGTTTACCTTCCACTGCCCACGAAGTCATGGACCTGCTAAATATACTTCTATCTGAAGAACAACCTGCCAAGGCTACTGAGTAGCGAAATCCGGAATTGTCCTGACTCTACAAACCCACCTATGATGGCGCAATAAAATTTAGAGAGACTGGTCGCGTCATGACTTTCAAGGCCAATGATTGGAAAGAACGGCTTGTGGCCGTTTCATGCTATCGACAATTTCAGGATGTGGTGTTCCGCTTCCCGCCAGTTAACGGCTATTGATTCAACATAATTTTCAACACCACTTATAGCAGCTAACGGCCAGGAACAGCCCTTTAAACAGTGGGTCTCAACCCCTTTAATTTTATAAATACACGAGGCGATTATTTTGATTCCTGACAAGTAATAAGTAGACGTTCGCATCTTTTTTCTCTTTCCGACGCATAGGTTTTTTTGGCTTCAGAATGGGTCTTGAGCGCATTGAGCATCTCCGGGTGCTCAGCTGCCAGTGAGCCCCAAATTTCGTGCAGTTTTTTCTCCTTCTTTTTCTTTTTCACAATATTTATCATGGGTTGCCCGCCAGGAAAGTCGTTCATTCTTGTACCGGCACTCCAGACAGAGGCTGCGTCATCCATCAAAACAAGTACATAATTTGGGTAACAAATACGATGTTTGATGTGGCTGCCCAGCGGCGCTTGTTTATAGCAACGGATGTCGAACTGGTTGTCAGTGTTTAGAGTATTAAATAATGCAAATACTTCGTCTTCAGCCTCAATCACGGCTCGCTCTAAATTCAACAGGGACTTCTGACCATAAACAGTGATCTCCTCCATTTCCCCCGGGGCTTCTGCTTCCCTGTGCTTTTCCATCGGCGATAGCACATCTTCTACATTTCCTGCTAACGCAGTTTCAATCGAAAGGGTAACCAAAAGTAGAGTTATTTTTTTAACCATTATTTCTGTCTCAATTTTTTTAGTCGCGAGACAACTCTCACATCTGGGAATTAGTATAGTTGATGAGGATGGGAACCGTTTAGGAGCATGGTGTTGGGTTTACTGTTTAAACCCTATGATTTAAAACACATTCGTTAAATGGCCACTATTGGCTGTGGATTCAATGGACGTCGGCTTCTGGCCGTTAGCAGCTACTGGAAGTGCCATTATGTATGCTTCACCACCGTCTGCTATACGGCCAACACCGGCTATTCAGGAGTCGACTATTCTTTGGTTATAAGACCAGGGTACGGAAGCAACCCCAACAGTTGCTTCCGCTCTCTCACCTCACACTTCGGTTTGCTCCGCTATTTCCAGAGCATCGTCCAGCTCAATCCCTAAATACCGCACGGTACTCTCCAGTTTGGTATGTCCGAGCAGCAACTGAATGGCACGCAGGTTCTTCGTGCGCTTATAAATTAACGTAGCCTTGGTTCTTCGCAACGAGTGCGTCCCGTATGCGTATGGGTCGAGGCCAATGCCAGCCACCCAGTCTTTTACTATTTTGGCATATTGCCGGGTCGAGAGATGAGGTGATGACGCAAGGCGGCTGGGAAAAAGATACTGACTTGGCGTGAGCTTGAAAGTTGTAATGAGATTTCTGATCGCAAGTTGAGTCTGATCAGATATTTCAAATTGGACTGGACGCTTGGTCTTTCTTTGCATCACGGTTGCCCGTCGAAGCACCTTGTAACCCTGGGTTACATCACCCACTCGGAGATGAACCAGGTCACATGCCCGAAGCTTGCTGTCTATTGCCAAATTGAACAGCGCAAGATTGCGTACGTCACCAGAGAGTTGAAGACGGATACGGATAGCCCAGATTTCTTTCAGCTTCAGGGGTGGCTTTGGGCCGATTATGACACCCTTATTCCAGGGCTGGTTATTTACCTTGAAGAGTAATGAGTGCGTCATGATTAAACTCCTTTTCGATTGAAAGGAGCCTAATTATTGACGGTTCTACTAATAGCTGCTTTGCGACAGGAAGCGGATACTCAACAAGCTATAAATTTCAGCCAATTAAATAACCGCTTCCGGCCAATAACAGACATTTGAAAACTGGAAAATTGTATCCGGTCCTATTTGCTTCTTAGAGAGTGGAGTCTTCC